>CAJXAS010000171.1 GCA_913050305.1 uncultured Polaribacter sp.
CAAATGGCAGGGCTAGAGAAGTAAGTTTATTTGATATTGGTAGAATAGATGCCGAGAAAATGTATGCAAATATTAACAAATTAGATTGGAGAAATATTAACAGCGGTAAAATATATTTAGATGAGCAAACGAAAAGAAATGCCATTTCTATGAGAAATAGCTTAATGCGTTTGTCTGATGCTTTTGCAAAAGAAGGCGACATTTTAAAGGCTATTGAAGTTTTAGACTTATCTTTAGAGAAGCTACCAATAGAAAAGTTTGACCACTATAGCTTGTCTTTAGGGTATCCTGAGATGTATTATAATTTAGGTGAAAATGAGAAGGCAAAACAAACTGTAGAAACTTTAACTCGTTTAATTACAGAAAAATTAACTTGGTTAAGTACTTTTAGTAAAAACAATAGTGATCTTGTTTTTGATGAAATTGATACTTCTTTATACATGTTTAAAAACTTAATAGACCAAGTTGAACAAGGAAGTACAGATAAAGATTTTGTATCTAAAATTCAAACAGACTTTATGGATACAGTAAAGCTTTTTGAATATTTAATGCCTGATGAAGAAACTACAGATTTAGATTTTCTAGAAGAATAAAATAAAAAAATATTGAACTTTTATTTACCAAAAACGCCAGGTTTTATTATGAGATTTTTCTCTAAATATACTTGGCGTTTTTCTAGAGATTTAAAAAAAATCTACCTCACTTTTGATGATGGGCCAACACCAGAAATTACCCAATTTGTTCTAGATGAATTAAAAAAATACAATGCAAAAGCTACATTCTTTTGTATTGGTAAAAACATCCAAACACATCCTGATATTTTTAAAAAAATTACAAACTCAAAGCACACTATAGGCAATCATACTGCCAATCACTTAAATGGTTGGGCCACTAAAAGCAAAAATTATATAGAGGATTTTTTAGAATGTGAACATATTATTTCAAAGAGTTTAGGTAAGGTTACACAACCAAAATTATTTCGCCCTCCTTACGGAAAGATTAAAAAGAGCCAAGCTAAACGAATTCTAAAAAAAGGTTATAAGATAATAATGTGGGATGTTTTATCGGTAGATTTTGATAATGCCACGTCTAAAGAAAGCTGTTTAAATAATGTTTTAAACAATACTGAAAACGGCAGTATTGTCGTATTTCATGACAGTGTAAAAGCGTCTGAAAAATTAAAATTTGTCTTACCTAAATTTTTACAAGAATTCTCAGAGAAAGGTTTTATTTTTAAAGCAATTTAAAAGTAAAAATTAGCTTCTGTATAATTTAAATGTATTGCTTTACCAAACCAATTAAAGTCTGAGCATCTTGAGCTCCTGTCTGACGCCATTTCATTTCTCCATCTTTATAAATCATAAAAGTTGGATTTCCTTTTACACGTAAAGCATCTACCAGAACTTCATTTTTAGTAATATCTATCTTAATTACTTTTGCACTGTCTCCTAGGCCTGCTGCCACGCTTCTTAGCATTTTTATGGTATTTTCTAAATCTCCATAATCTGCATAAAAGTCTATAAGAACTGGCTTTTGAAAATTAATTAATTCTCCAAATTTTGGCATAAGACAAGCTTTTGAAAAGTGAGACCGCATAAATAATATATTGTCTCCTTTCAAATATAATCAATCTATTTTTAATAAACTGATTGTCAGGACTTTTTAAGTTCTATAACTGTTACTTCTGGCCAAATACCTACTCTCCCCGGAAATGCATGATACCCAAAACCTCTATTTACATTGATAAATCTGCCAGCTTCTTTATACAAACCTGCCCATTGCTTATATACGTATTTAGACGGACTCCATTTAAACCAACCCGGAATTTCAATTCCCATTTGCAAGCCATGTGTATGACCACTTAACGTAAGTTGGTAATTAAAAGGATCTTGTTTTACTTTGTATTCCCAGTGACTTGGATCGTGAGTCATTAGAATTTTAAAATCTTCTTTTTTAACACCAACGGCAGCCCGCTCTAAATCTCCTGCTTTATTAAATCCCTTTCCCCAATTTTCTACACCCAGAAGTGCTATTTTCTGTCCGTCTTTTTCTAAATAACGGTGTTCGTCTAGCAACAAGTCAAATCCTATGTTTTTATGAATGTCTTTTACTTTTTGAAAATTATCTATTTTATCTTGCGGATTATCCCAATCCATATAATCTCCATAGTCATGATTCCCGAGAATAGAGTACTTGCCATCTTTAGCCTCTAATTTATCAAAAACATTTATCCAATTATCCATTTCATCTGCTTTATTATTTACAATATCTCCTGTAAATAACATTATATCAGATTTTTGTTCATTGATTAAATCAACACCATATTGTATTTTTTCTCTATTAGTGAAGCTTCCAGAGTGAATATCTGAAATTTGTGTGATTGTAAAACCATCAAAAGCTTCTGGTAAATCTTTAAACGTTAACTGGTATTTTAATACTTTGTAATTATATTTTCCTTGTACAATCCCATAGATAAAAGATATAAATGGTATTGCCGCCAAACCTAAACTTATTTGAGAAATAAACTTTCTTCTACCTGCTAAAGGCATGGTATTTCCTGAGGTAATTGCCGAAATTAATTTTAGGATCCATCTATAAATATCTTCACCAAACATAAAAATAAGCAGCACCAACTTCGGTATTAAAACCGTTAGTAAAATACCCATTGCCATTTGAAATTGTGGCGTTTGCCCCTGAGTTCTATCATAAGTTATAGCAACATATGCGAAATTTGCATAGACGGCAATACTTACAAATAGCCAAGAATATCGAATAACTTTGCTTTTAGTAATAGTCTTTATAGCCTGAAATGCATATACTTCTAACAAAACGATAATGACAAATAAGATAATTAGCCTAATTGCTATCTTCATAAAAGAATTCTATTTTAAAAAATTTATCAAAGATAACTGTTATAATTCCGATTGAATTTTAATAGCATGTTAAAGTTTTGTAGCTTTACTGCAGCGTCTGCAGTGTTGCAAAGTTTTCACTCATTCTCAAAAAAAATCATCCATAAATAGATTACAAAACTAATATGTCAGATCAAAAAAGAGTTTTTTTAGTTGATGCTTTTGCATTGATTTTTAGAGGATATTATGCTTTTATTAAGAATCCACAGATTAACTCTAAAGGCTTAGACACCTCTGCAATTATGGGTTTTATGAACTCACTTTTAGATGTAATTAAACGAGAAAGACCAGATCATTTAGCAGTTTGTTTTGACAAAGGCGGAAGTGTAGACCGCGTAGAAATGTTTGAAGCCTATAAAGCAAATAGAGATGAAACACCAGAAGCTATTAAGATTGCAGTGCCTTATATTCAAGAGATTTTAAAAGCGATGCATATACCCATTATGGTTAAAGCAGGTTTTGAAGCAGATGATGTTATTGGAACCCTCTCTAAACAAGCAGAAAAAGAAGGCTATAAAACTTTTATGGTAACACCAGATAAGGATTTTGCACAACTCGTTTCTGAAAATATTTTCATGTACAAACCTCGTTTTGGCGGTGGTTATGATATCTGGGGAGTGCCAGAAGTACAAGAAAAATTTGGAGTAACAGACCCTTTACAAGTTATAGATTTTTTAGG
>CAJXAS010000172.1 GCA_913050305.1 uncultured Polaribacter sp.
GAAAGAAATTGGTATTGGTTGTGAGCATCTGATAATTGGATTGCTTCAATTGTTGCAGCAGACTCTTTATCGTCATTAAAAGCAAGTATAAATTTACCAGCGTTTGAAGAACCGCTAAACTTCTGCTTTATTTTATTTTCAACTATTCTTTGTTGTTCTTCGTCTGGTACTCCGTTATTCATAGAGATTAACATACTAGGTGCTAAACCATTTTGAACATTGTTAATATGATAGTTAGATATTTCTTCTTCTAATTCCGCATATTGTAAGCCTCCTTGATAGTCAGGTGTACTATAATAATACATTCCAGCAACATAGGGTTTTACATATAATATCTCAATAGGTTTTGGACTCTCAGAAACACCGAAAGAAGGTATTCTTAAAGGTTTCTCACTTGGTTTTATATTTACCCAATCATGATGGTAGTAATAGGCTTGTATTTTTTTATCATTTGCACCGCATTTCTCAGCTCTTAAAGTCTCAATAGGTAAATGCTCTACTTTTTCAATTGTTTTTTTATCCTTTGAATAAATTACTTGAATAGCACATTGCCCAGTCAACTTCAAATCATAGGCAAACCTTCTTGTATCTTCTTTTTTAAACAATGAAACCATTCTAGCGTATTGCTCTGGTCTTCTTGAGCTGTCCGTTGCATCCAATCCTCTACCGTATATCATTTGTGAGATAGAATTGATACAAGCGTTGTTTGTAGGACTTCCGTTATACCTACTTATAAGAAAATTAAAGTAGTTATTATCAGCACCAAACTCTATCCATTCCTTATTCTTTGTTTCTACAATTTCAGGAGATGTATAAGTAGATAAATTAAGAAAAGAAACCGCAGTTTTACTCTTGGTGTTCACGACTGGTTTTTTTCGGTACTTATTTATATTTTTCGTCATAATATTATAAAATCGTTATTACCATTCTGCTCTTTGTACTCTTCTTTATTTACTGAATAGTGATTGTTATTTGCTTGATTGGTCTTCTGAATTGTACAAAAAATCTTGTCTCTATAGATAATATCTAAATCTGTGGTATTAATTAGTTTTTCAGATTCTAAAAAAGTCAATAAACAAGTGCTATCCAAAAAAGACCCACCCAAAGCAAGTACCTTTTCTTTAAAATCTTTGTAACCGCCTTTTATTTGATACACTTTTACATCATAAAACCTTCCCTCTTTTAAATTAAAGATAGCAGACAGATCTAAGTAGTTTTTATTAATGGTTGCGTTTGGTAATATGTAAGAAACTTCATCATTTGTGCTGTCATCACGAAGCTTTATAGTAACAGATGTAGCATATACTCTAGGTATAATTTTAATAGTTTGAGCAGTTGATATAGGTAATACATGTATCATTACTTATATAATGAATTTATAAGGCTTTTTTATTTATTTAAACAAAAAAAAAAGGATATCCATTAAGAATACCCTTTTTCAAATCAAACAAAGAATAATTATGCGTTTGGCAAAATTGTTTCTGATGCTATAAAAGATGCAATTAAACTAGGGGCAACAAACAAAGGCGGTTCTTTTTCTTGTGCTTCTAGTGTTAAAGTAAATCCACTTAAATCACCCATTGCAGCACCAGTAACAATTGTACCTCCAGTTACTTCTGCTCCATTTTCTAAACCTACAAGATACAATTTACCGTTGTAGTCCTCCACAAAAATAATTGGTCTGTCCGCAGCTAAAATCTTAATTTGTTGCTGTGTTTCTCGGTCTAAAATTGGAAGAGTTAAGTTTAAAGTTGAAGTATAAAAAGTTGTACCGTTTTCTCTAGAGCTGGTAATACTTGTTTCTAAAGAAGAATTTCCTTTAATTTCGTATTTGTAAAGTACTGGAGTTTCAGTTATTACAGTTACTTCTCCTTCTACAATAGTTTCTCCCAATGGTGCAAAGGCTGAAAAGTAAATATTTTTTAAACCTCCAACATTGTTTTTACATCCTAGACTTCTGCCAGATGCTAAATTTAAACATGCCATAATATATATTTTTTTTTAGTTAAAAAAAAAAGGGTAAGCAGATAAACCACCTACCCTTTTTTTATTATTTATTAGTTGTTTTTATAATCCTAATCCAAATGTTACAATGTCCTCAACTACTGAATATTGAACCCCAGCAGTATAGCGCATCACAAATCTTACATTTTTATCTCCTAAAATTGCAGCAGTATCGATAACTTTACATTCGTTAAAATCTGATAATAAACCAGTTCCGAAATATAAATTATCCTTTACAGTTGCAATCATTCTATTTGATGGTAGTCCGTTTACTGGAACAACTTTAATTCCATCAAACATTTGAACATCTATATTTTGATTGTTCCCTTGTGCCATATATCCGTTCGCTCCTTGTCCTCCAGCAGCAAAACCACCTAACGCTCTTTTATAAGCTCTGTAAACATTGTTCGCTACATAAACATAAAGGTTTTCATTTTGTAATAATTGCTCAGGAATTGCATCTATAACATTTCCTAAATTTACTACAACATTAGAAGCATCTACTGCTTCTCCAGTAATCTTTTGAGATCCAGTATGAGCAGAATCCGCAGCCAATAAAGTAGCGAAACCATCAAAAGAACCAGCTCCAGCAGTACCACTCCAAATATCAAGCTCTGTTTTAGCAGCTACTTTAGCAGACATCTGTCCAATAAAATAATCTGAAAAAGTTTTTGGTAAATTGTCATGTGCTGAATATCCCATTGATACCGCTTCCCAATCAGATTGAAAAGGAGTTTTACAAAGTTCTAAGTTTACTTGTAATTCTTTAGGTTGTAAAACTCTTTCTGTTAAAGTAACTGTAGAAGTATCATTGAAATCACATGTTGCATCTGCAACAATTCCGTCTATTTCTACTCTCTTTAATACTTCTTTAAATTTTACATTTGGTTTAACTTCAATTAAACCACTTGCTATTGTGTTTCCACTTAATAATGCTGCTGAAACATATTTTCCAGCGAACT
Organism: uncultured Polaribacter sp.; assembly: GCA_913050305.1. GTDB lineage: Bacteria > Bacteroidota > Bacteroidia > Flavobacteriales > Flavobacteriaceae > Polaribacter. The sequence goes on from CAJXAS010000172.1 coordinate 2,967, forward strand.
CTCCACTATAACTTGATGATACTATGTCTACTGTTGTTGCCATTTTTATTTGTTGTTTATTGTATTATAAATTCTATCTTGTACTGTTGTTTTTGCATTTTGAGAAAAAAGATGTAATTCTTTTTTATCTGCTGTATTTTCTGGATTGTGAGAAATACCTTCTACTTCTGATAATTCAACTTTTTCTTCTACTTTAGAAAGTTTTAGATCGTTGATTTCATTTCTTAGCTTTTCAATTTCTGAGAAAAATCTTTCTTCCGATATTGATTTTACTATCTTCTTTGGAGATGCAGTCTCAGCTTCTAACTCTTCCTCTTCTACTGCTTCCTCAGTTGCTGGTGCTTCTTCTTCTTCTTCTTCTGCTCCAGCTTCTTTGATTTCTCCAATGATACCCTCTTCTGCTACTACAATGGTAGAACCATCTTCAACAAGATATTCTCCAACTGGCACAGAAATTCTCTCATCATCTGCAACGACAAAGATTTCCGCACCAACCTCAAATACTTCTGCTTCTAAGACAGCACCATTCTCTAGCTTCATTTGCTCTAGCTTTACCTCTATTCCGAGTAAAGTTTTCACTTTGTTAATAATCCTTTTTTCTGTATTCAT
>CAJXAS010000173.1 GCA_913050305.1 uncultured Polaribacter sp.
TAATTATTGGAGATTTCACTCCATTTACAAAACTAGTATTCCCAACAAAAACCATGGCTTCATCCCATAATTTTTCATCTATAAAAGTTTGTAAAGTTTGTGTTCCTCCCTCAACAATTAAAGATTGAATATGATATTTACTTAAAACTTCGCAAACCTGTTTTGCTATATTTTTAGAAAAATCAATTTCTTCAAAAATTAAATTCTTACTCGAAACTATATTTTTATCTCTAGTTGCTGTAATAACGATGGTTTTTGCGCTGCCATCTAAAATATTTGAATTCTTAGGTATTCTTAAAGTATTATCTAAAACAACACGAACTGGGTTTTCTCCCGACCAACTTCTAATATTCAACTTCGGGTTATCTGCTAGAACCGTATTTGTTCCAACAAGAATTGCATGTTCTACACTTCTTAATTTATGAACTAACTGCTGTGAATATGTATTGGAAATAAAAATAGGTTTAATTTCATTCTTAGATATTGGCGCAACAAAACCATCCTTAGTTTCTGCCCATTTTAAAATAATATACGGTCGTTTGTTTTCTTGAACTTTAAAAAAACGTTTATGATGCTTTCTGCACTCCTTTTCTAAAACGCCAACAATAACATTAATACCTGCGTTTTCTAAATGAGAAACTCCTTTACCTGCAACTAAAATATTAGAGTCTAAACAACCAATTACAACTTGTTTTAACTGATATTTTACAATAAGATCTGCACAAGGTGGAGTTTTACCAAAATGACTACAAGGCTCTAACGTAACAAATATAGTTGCCTCTTTTAAAAGAGACTTATTTTCTACGGCATTAATTGCATTTACCTCTGCATGATTTTCGCCATGAGGAGACGTAAAACCCTCTCCAATAATTTTATTTTGATAAACAATTACGGCACCAACAGACGGATTAGGACGTGCAGTTCCAATTCCGTTTTTAGCAATTTGCAAACAGCGTTTTATGTAAAATTCGTGTTTAATAACTTAAAGTTTTATTTCTTGTGTTTTATCAACTAAAAATTCTTTTTTAAAACCGAAAACAGAAAAATGTAAATTTCCTTTAATTCTAACTTTTACCTTATTGGTCAATAGCGAATTTAACAAACCGCCAAGCATACCATTTTTATTGGAATTTAAAATATTTTTTGTAGGAATATAAGCTGTCATTGGAATTGAAAAATTATCTTTAGCAGGTACCTTAAATTTTTCTGAAAAAACTTGAGCTACCTCTTTATCATTTACAAATATTTTTATTTCATCTGTGGAAATACTCCCACCAACATCATTCGGATTTTCAAAAAAAGCAATTGCTTTTAACTTGATAGTATCTGCAGCAAAACTTAAAACCCTCACATTGTCTACCTTAATAAATACCGGTTCTTTTTGCAGAGAACAACTAGATAAAATTAAAAATAGAACTAAAAAATATAATTTATTTTTCATAGTAAAAAATTAAAAATTAGGTAACTTGCTCTTGCAAAAATACAGTAATAAATGACAAGTGCAGATTTTATAATAAGAGAAATAAAACCTACCGACAATATAGAAATTTCTAAGGTAATTAAAAGTGTTATTTTAGAAATGGGTGCTCCGAAAATAGGAACTGCATATGAAGACAAAGCAACAGATAAAATGTTTGAAACCTATCAAAAAGAAAAGGTTGCTTATTTTGTTGTAGTTCATGAAAATAAAGTTATCGGTGGCGCAGGAATCGCGAAATTAGACAATTGTGAAGCCAATATCTGTGAACTTCAAAAAATGTATTTTTCACCAATTGCACGAGGAAAAGGTTTAGGAACTACTTTAATTTCTAAATGTTTAGAGAAAGCGAAAGAATTTGGATTTGACAGTTGTTACTTAGAAACTATGCCTTATATGCAAGCTGCTAGAAAGTTATATAACAAAAATGGATTTCTAAATTTAAAAGAGCCAATAGGGAATACCGGGCACTATGCTTGTAATGTCTGGATGTTAAAAAAAATATGATACTAAAAGAATTTAAATTATTTTTTAATGAAGCACTTTCAGCAATCTATCCAAAAACAGAGATAGATAGTTTTTTCTTTATTTTAATGGAAGAAAAACTAAAATTACAAAGAATTGATACCGTTTTAAAACCTGATTTTTTAATTACTAAAAAAAGCTTAATCGATTTAAAAACTATTGTAAAAAGGCTTCAAAAAGAAGAGCCTATTCAATATATTATTGGTAATACCGAGTTTTATGGGCTTCCTTTCTTTGTTGATAAAAATACACTGATTCCAAGACCAGAAACTGAAGAGTTGGTTGCATGGGTTCTAAATGAAACTAAGGTACTCGCAAATAATAAAACTATAGAACTCTCTATTTTAGATATCGGCACAGGAACTGGTTGTATTCCTATTTCTTTGGCTAAAAATTTAACATCATTAAATATTTCTGCCATTGATATTTCTCCGGAAGCTCTATTAATAGCTAAACAAAATGCTATTTTAAATAAAGTTACAATAGAGTTTATAGAATTAGACATCTTAAACACTGAATCATTGCCCCAAGAATATGATGTTATTATTTCCAATCCGCCATATGTTAGAGAATTAGAAAAGGAAGAAATAAAAAATAACGTTTTAAAAAACGAACCACATTTAGCCCTATTTGTGGCAGATGAAAACCCATTAATTTTTTATAATAAAATAGCTGATTTAGCAAAACAACAGCTTTCTAAAAACGGAATGTTATTTTTTGAAATCAACCAATACTTAGGAAAAGAAACTGTAAACATGTTGGTAAAGAAAGGATTTAAAAATATTCAACTAAAAAAAGATTTATTTGGAAAAGATCGAATGATAAAGTGCGTTTTACACTAACTTATTTTCCAAAAAACATAGATAGGTTTCCTTTAAAATAAAGAATTAGAAATATCACCTTTAATTTTTACTCGTATTATTATTAATATTCCTCACCTATTTTTTAATTTAAAGCTTCTCTTCGTTTTAAATAAGTTAAAACTATTTTTTCAGAGAACTTTAAAGACATTCCTAAAACTAGCAGTCCTGAGTCAATAATGACACTTATTGGATAAAATTAACTCTTAATAAATTAAAAGCTACTCAAAGATTAATTGCTTAAATACTCTCACATAATATTGATTTTATTGACGTTTATCAATTAGATAATAACCATTTAAATTATCTAAGCTTACAATATAAAAAATCGTAACTTAGCTTAGTGTTACTTTAAAGCAGTCTAATGTCGTTATATTATTAATAAAGCTTTATCCCTTCTAGCAAAGAAAAAAAATGGAATTGAATAAAAAACCTACCTATCAGGATTTAGAAAAGCAGATTATTGAATTAAAATCAAAAAAACAACTAAAACATAGCGAAGCACTACTTGAAAGCGACAAAACACATAGAGATGTTTTAGAGGCGAGTATTGACCTTATATGTGTTGTTGATAGAAACGGAAAGATATTATTCGTAAATCATGCCTCAAAAAAAATGTACGGATTGTCACCAAAAAAATGTTTAGGCAAGTCAATTTTTGATTTTACACACCCCGAAGATAAAGAAGATACGAAAACTAAATTT
>CAJXAS010000174.1 GCA_913050305.1 uncultured Polaribacter sp.
TGAGTGAACAAGATCCTATTGTTAGAGAACGTACAGATATTTTAGATGCTGTTGGAAATACAACTGCTGCAACAGGTAAAGGTTTTGCCATTGCTTCTGCTGCATTAACTTCTTTAGCTTTATTTGCTGCCTATGTAACATTTACGGGAATAGACGGAATTAATATCTTTAAAGCACCTGTATTAGCAATGCTCTTTGTTGGTGGTATGGTGCCTGTAGTATTCTCTGCATTGGCAATGAATGCCGTTGGTAAAGCTGCTATGGAAATGGTAAATGAAGTAGTAAGACAGTTTAAAGAAATTCCAGGAATTATGGAAGGAACTGGGAAACCAGAATATGATAAGTGTGTCGCTATTTCTACCAAAGCATCTTTAAAAGAAATGATGTTACCAGGTCTTTTAACAATCGGTTTTCCAATACTTGTAGTACTCGTTGGTAAATTAGTGTATCAAGAAAACAATATGTTAGTTGCAGAAATGTTAGGTGGTTATATGGCCGGTGTTACCGTTTCTGGTGTACTTTGGGCAATCTTCCAAAACAACGCTGGTGGAGCATGGGACAATGCTAAAAAATCTTTTGAAGCTGGAGTAGAGATTAATGGAGTAATGACTTACAAAGGTTCTGAAGCACATAAAGCGGCAGTAACTGGAGATACAGTTGGAGATCCTTTTAAAGATACTTCTGGCCCATCTATGAACATCTTAATTAAACTTACCTGCTTAATAGGTTTGGTAATTGCTCCTATTTTAGGAGGACATTCAAACACCAATTCACATAGTGAAGAAGTTAGAAAAGAAGTACGTGTAGAAATTAAAGGAGATACTTCTGAAATGGCTGCAGCGACAATAACAACTGCTACCACTGTGAACGGAAAAACAACAACTAGCACTCAAGAAATTGAGGGCACAGTTGAAGAAATAGAAGAAAAAGCGAATGAAGCAGGAGCAATTATTTCTGTAAATGTTCAAAAAAATACTAAAAAAGAGTAATTTTAGATAGCTACTATACAAACATCCTTCTAAATATTTAGAGGGATGTTTTTTGCTTTTATAAATCTTCTAAAACAAAATGAAATTGGCTATTTGTAGATTTTTGAGCAATACAATTAATAGCGGCTTCTGGTAATTGTAAAACTCTAAGATAACCTCCAGTAACCTGACAATCTTTCATCAGAATAATTAAGTTACCTGAAGGAGTTAACTGCACAGTTCCTGGCATAACAGCACTGGTTAAAATGCTTGGTATATTATTAGGTATTGTTTCATTTAATTGGTAACCCATCCTATTAGCATTTTTAGAAATAGAATATAATCTCTCAATCAAGTCTTTTTGTTGATCAGAATGTAAGAGGTCAAACTCAGGACCTTTGTAGCATTTAATTTCTTTTGAACTAAAATGTGCTTCATTTATTTTTATGGATGAATTTGACATAAATTCACCTTTTGATCTTTGTAGAATCGGAATATCCATTCCATTTTGTAACACAGTGTTTTTTGTAACTCCTTTATAAAAACTCCTACTATTTAACTTTACTTCAGATTTTATACCACCAGAAACTGCTAAATAACACCTTGCACCAAAATTTAAATTTCCAAATGATAAAATATCATTTTTTGAAACACTTATTTTTTTATTTAATCCAATTAGCCGTTGATTGATTTTTACTGAAAAACCTCCTCCAGAAACACAAATAAAAGTATCACATAAAAGCTGAAATTTACAATTTCCAAAAGTAATTTCTATCACAGCATCTTCTAAAGAATTATTTAAAATACTATTTGCAATATCCGAAGAATAACTATCCATAGCGCCAGAAACAGGAACACCCATTGCAGCATAACCAAATCTACCTTTGTCTTGAATAGTATTAAAAAAACCAGCTTTTAAAACTTTAAGCATTGTATAAAACTTTAGAAATTTCATACGAAGTATCTTTTACTTCTTTTTCTATTTGAAAGAATTCTTCTTTACCAACAGTAATAAACTTTATAAAATCTCCTGCTTTTACAAAACATGGATGCTCAAGACATACATTAAAAAAATCAACCGGTGTTTTACCTATAATATTCCAGCCACCAGCACTTTCTGCTGGATAAATACCTGTCTGCTTTCCTCCTATTGCGACAGATCCTTTTGCTACGTGTAATCTCGGATTTGGCTTTCTTTCTAAAAACAATCGCTCATTTAAACCACCCAAATAGCAGAATCCAGGAAGAAATCCTATAAAATAAACGCGATATAATTTTTCCGAATGTAATGTAATGATTTCTGAGATTTCTAATTTAGTAATATTTGACATTTCTTGTAAATCCTTACCAAAATCAACATCGTAACACACCGGAATTTGCCAAATAAAAGGAGTTCGTTTGAAGCTAATATCTTTTAAATTATAGACTTCTTTCAAGCTTTTTACTTCCTTAAAATAATCAGTTATCCTCTTTTTAAAAACAATAGTTAAAGAACTATAGCCAATAATAACCTCTACTATATTTGTATCTTTTAAGTCTTTTATTTTCTTATAAAATTCTAAAATATCATTAGAAATTGAAATAGATATTTCAGCATGCCAATCTATTAAAATTGCACTATCACCATAAGGCTTGTATGTAGTTTTATGCCCCAATTGTTATTCCTCTCTTTTTTAATTCAGTTGTCAAAATTGATACAATTTCAATGACATTTTCCGTATCGCTATGAATACATAAAGTGTCTGCTTTTATTTTTTTTTCTAATCCAGAAACTGTTTTTACTTTATTACTTTTTAAAATTTTTAAGACATGCCTTACAATTTCTGCCGAACTTAAAATTAATGCATTTTCATCATTCCTAGAAACTAAAGACAAATCAGTATTGTAGTTTCGGTCTGCAAAAGCCTCATATTTAATTTTAATATCGTTTTCTAAAGCCACTTTTGCTATTTCAGAGTTATAAGGAACAAATAGAAAACAGTCTTTTACATACTTTTTTATAATTCTGATGAATTTTTGAGCTTCACATCTGTCTTTAGCTATTAAATTGTACAATGCACCGTGCGGTTTTATATGGTGCATTTTTTGATTAAAAATTGCCAAACATGATAAAAACAAATCTAATTGTTCTTCAATACTTTGTTTTAAGACTGCTTCAGAAAGATCTAAAAATTGTCTTCCAAAGTTTTTTTTATCTACAAAAGAAGGATGCGCACCTATAGCAACATTGTATTCAATTGCTAGTTCTATTGTTTTAAGTATTGTGTTTTTATCTCCAAAATGGCCACCACAAGCAATATTACAAGAAGAAATAAAAGGCATTATTAAATGCTCATTCTGTATTCCTTCTCCAACATCGCAGTTTATATCAATGGTCATTTATAAGAGGTTTAAAACTTTTAAAATTCCTTTTATGCCTAAAAAAATTGCCATACATACTATAAGAATTCCTAAAATATTCTGAATTTTAGAATTTACATAATTTCCTAGAACTGATTTTTTATTAACAATCCATAATAAAACTCCTGCAATTACTGGCAATAGCATTCCATTTGCTACTTGC
>CAJXAS010000175.1 GCA_913050305.1 uncultured Polaribacter sp.
TTACAAATGCAATGTTGTTGAGAATGGAAAATGAAATAGGACAAATTAAAGAAGGATTTTATGCAGATATTATTGCAGTAGAGGTCAATCCAATAGAAAACATTACTACAATGGAGAATGTTGTTTTTGTGATGAAAAACGGTAAAGTATATAAAGATGAGAAATAAAAATTTAAATTTATTTATTGTAGCGTTTTCGGCACTAACCATAATTGCAAACTTTGTACAAAATAACGCTACAAGCGACCTTTTTGGGTTTGAAGTAAACTCTTGGGTTGTAAGAATATTATGGCTTTTAATTGGTCTTATTTCATATAAGAGGTACAAAGACAAAAAAGAAGAGGAAGAAAATTAGCGTTCTCTTATTTTTAATCAAAAATAATATTTTGATAGGCACCAATATCAGGACTTGAAGTTCGATCAACCCCTAAAATATCTAAGGTAAAAGGGGTTGCAATTCCTTTGTTAATTGCATCACTTTGAGTTCCAATAATAAAATCGTTTTTTTGAGTATCTCTAAAATTGAGATTTCCATTTAAAATAATACCGCTATAATTGGTGTTGTTCCCAAAATCTACTTCAGTAACACCAGCAAAAGAGTTGTTAGAATCAATGAATTTTATCATGCAGTTTTTTACTGAATAATTAAACAAACCACCACCTTCAACTTTGTCAATTAAAAACTCGATATTATTATTCCCTTCAAAAATACAATTGGTAAAATTGACTGCATTTAAATCTCTAGTTTCTATAACTTCTTCACCAGCTTCTGTACTGTAAACAAAGAAGTTATTAACTAAAACCGCAGGTAATTGTCTAATTCCGTTGTTCCAGTAATTTGCGAAAGTACTGTGTGTAAAATTATATGTGCCGCCAATAGTTGCCGCTAAAGACGCCTGTCCCGCAGACCCTATAACTACATTGTGTGCTTCAATATTTGTTTCTCGTGCTAAAATTCCAAAATTAGAATGATTGTAAATCTCTGTATTTTGAAGCCTTAAGGTAGGAGCAGAGCTAGAGCCAATACTATCTATTAAGATTCCTATAATTCCGTTTTTAATTTGTGCATGTTGTATCTCATTATCTATGCTTCCAGCACGCATCCAAATAGTTCCCCATTGTCCAGGAATTTGACTAAAATTATTTTCTAATCGATCTCCTTCAAAAATTACTTTTTCAGAAAGTGTTCCGTTTACTTTTAACGTTGCCTTATTATCTATGATTAAGCCAGAGTTGTCGTGAAAATAGATCTTTGCACCTGCTTCAATAGTTAGTGTCTTATTTGAGGGCACAGCTGCATAACCATATACAACAGTTGGTTTTTCTTTTGTAAAAGTAAGTTCTGTGTCTTCTAAAAACCTTCCTTTAATTGTTGTGGGTTGGCCGTCTAGAGAAAGGCTATCTATTTTCATAGAAATAGCTTCTTTTGCGGGGAATATAAAATTTGCATCTTCTACTAAAGTAACTAAATTTACCTTTTGCTGATTGTTGCCATTATCAAATAAAATTTTATCTAAGTACAGAGGATTTGTTTGATTTGATACGTCTATAGTTGTTTCTATAAAAACAAAAATACTGTCTTTAGCTAGTATGTCTATATCAATAAATTCCTGCCCAGAAATACCATCTACATTTAATCTATAGTTTGATGTTGCTCCCCTTTCTAATTGAATATTGGGAATGGTAATAGCATTACTACTTCTATTGTATACTTTTAAATTATATGTAGCAGAGCCAATATTTGTAAAAATTGTATCCAGAAAAACAGTGTCTTTAGAAAACTCTAGTTTTCCTGAATTAGGTATTGAAGAAAAATCTTTTCTACAAGAGCTTATAGAGATGAGAGCAATACAGATAATAAAAGAAATAAAGTAACGCATAAGTTTGTTTTGGGCTTCGCCTATGCGTAACCATAAAATTGTTAGACATAAAAGTAGAACTTTTAATTCGGTCAATTATTGTTTTATTAATTCTATTTCAAACAATTTACTCCAATTTTTTCCAGTGACAAATAATCTGTTATTTTCAGCATCATATGCAATACCATTTAAAACCTCGTCATCTGCAACCAATTTCTGTGTCTTAGCCATTTCTTTTTCCAACCCTCTTAAGTCACCTAAGCCTTCTACAATTCCTGTTTTAGCATCAATAATCGCAAGCGTATTTTTTTGATATATATTTGTATATATTTTACCATTCACTAATTCTAATTCATTAAGATGATTGACAGAGCGGTCATTAGTGTATATTTGAATAGAACGTTTTTCTTTTAAAGTTTCATTATCTAAAAACCAAATTTTATTGGTTCCGTCAGATTTAATCAATTCTGTTTCACTATGTGTAAGACCCCAACCTTGTTTACTTTGGTCATAAGAAAACTCTTTTTCTTGTTTAAAAGTTTCTAAATCATAAACAAAACCTTTCTTGTTTTCCCAAGTTAACCAAATAATTTTATTGTTTACAATGGTCATTCCTTCTCCAAAGTATTTTTTATCTAAGGCCACCTTTTGTAAAACTTTACCTGTCTTTATAGCTACTTTTCTTAGAGTAGATTGTCCTCTACGACCAGTAGTCTCGTATAAGAATCCATTATAATATTCTAAACCTTGCGTATATGCTTTGCTATCATGTGGGTATTCATTGATAATTTTATACTTGTAAATAGTTGGTTCGTTTTTTGCAAAAACTTCTATAAGTCCATTTTTTTTTTTCGTTTTTCCGTCATAAAAAGCTAAAGCATTAATAGCATGTTTACCAACACCTAAATCTGATGTGTTGATGTTTACAAGATTACCATTGCTAGCAATTTCTTTTCCATTTATATAAAATTGAATTTTGTCTACAGCTTTATTATTTTCCTCAATTAATTTTATAGTAATAGATTCATTTATAACTACTTTATTGGGTTTTTCTAAAGAAAATTTATAATCGTTTGCACAAGAAAGTGTTAGAAATAAAAGGGATAAAACGGAGATTAAAACAGAAAAATTCTTCATTATTTGTATATATTTCAATGTATTAGAACGTAAATATTCAAAAAAAAGACCACACAAAGCAACTTTTAAGAGCTAAAAGAAGCCTAATTTTCATTTTTATTCAAATAAAGCTATTTATTTATTTGTAAATTGAAAAATAAGGTTAAATTTGCATCCTCAAAATAGTTAAAGACAGCTATTTAGAAGATCAAGTAAAACTTTACCAATTTTGCTTACACAAACATAACATTAAAGTATTAAATATATATAAAATGAAAAAAGGAATTCATCCAGAAAATTACAGAATGATGGCTTTTAAAGACATGTCTAATGGAGATGTATTTATAACGCGTTCTACTGCAGAGACAAAAGAAACTTTAGACGTAGATGGTGTAGAGTATCCTTTAGTAAAATTAGAGATTTCTAGAACTTCTCACCCATTTTACACTG
>CAJXAS010000176.1 GCA_913050305.1 uncultured Polaribacter sp.
TTGAAGTCTGGTAGTTTTCGATGCTTAATTGATACTCGTTTTTTGCTTTTTGAGCTTGTAAAGAAAGTCGCTGCTTCGTTTCTTCTAACCTTATATCTGCCGTGTTTAATGCTATTTTGGCCTGAGCAGTTTTTGCTTTTCTACTAAAGCTGCTAAAAATAGGCACATTTAGACTTACACCTAACAAAGAAGAATCAAACCACTGTTGGTTATTATTTAGAAATGTAAAAGAATCTGAAAAAGCCTGCTTACCATAATTAACAAAGGCTGTTAAACTAGGTAAAGCCTTACTTTGCTCTAATTTCATCATCAAACGTTTGGTTTCTCTGTTGTTTTCAGAAATTTTAAAATCGATATGATTAGAAAATTCAAATGTTTTACCAATTAATTCTAAATTTATATTGTTTTCTGCCAAACCATCTAAGGAATCTGTTAATAGTAGTTTTGTGTTGATAGGGTTTCCTAGAGAAATATTTAGCATTTGATATGCAATTTCCTTCATTCTAATTACACTATTTCGTTGATTTTTTACATTTCCCAATGTAATTTCTAGCTGTTCTACATCTTCTTCCTCATTAAAGCCATTTTTATAAATTTGTTGAGCATCTCGGTAGTTCTGTGTTAGAATTTTAATATTTGACTCTAAAATTTCAATGCTTTTTTCTGTAACCAGTGCATTTCCGTAGGCATTAATAATTGCTTCTCTAGTTAACAATACTGTTTTTTCTTCTGCTTGTTTAGATATTTTCAGGAAGGTCTTAGAAGCTTGTAAGGCTACTAAATAAGAGCCATCAAATAGAAGCTGTGTTAAAGTTACCGAAGCATTTAGGTTTTGTTTGGTGCCAAAAACTACAGGAATAAATCCTTCTGCTGCATCAGGACTACTTTCTCTATTGATATCAAAAAAATCTTCAACAGTATCGACAATAGATTCTCTATTGTCAAAAGCTGCAGCCGGTAATAAAGAAACAGGCTGTTTTAAAAAATTCTGATAATCTAATCTTGCATTTACTTGTGGTAAACCACTAGCGGTGGTCTCCCAAACTATTTCTTTCGCTTTTTTAATATCATTTTTAGCTATTTTGGTGTTGTAATTATTCTTTAGAGCATAATCAATTGCTTCTTTTAAAGAAAGTTGTAGGGTCTTTTCTTGTGCATTTGCAACATGTATAAAAAAGACGGTAAAAATTACCAGTACTATTTTTTTCATTTGTTATTTATTTCTGTGTTAATTGTTTTTTTAATTCTTGTACTCCCTTTTCTGTTGCGATTCCTCTTATATGATACTCTAAGTAATGATTCATTAATGTATTCATAGAATAATCTGTTAACGGAAATAACTCTATGTTCTTGATACCTAACATTCCGTTAAAATAAATTCTAGAGGTAAATTCTAAATTTATATTATCTCTATACAAACCAAGTTCAATTCCTTTTTTGAGATTATTTAGTACGCAAACTTGCATTACGTCAAATTGTTTTTGTGTTAAAGAGGCGTATATTTTAGGATAATATTTTTGAAGTTGATATTGCGGTGAAGATTTTTCGTCTTTTAAATGCTTCATAATAAGCCTTTTGATTGAAAATATTTCTTCAATAGGATTCGTTTTTAATTCACAAATAGTATCAATACCACAACTAACAGTAGTAAACATATACTCAGTTACTGCGGCAACCAACTCTGTTTTATTCTCAAAATACTTATAAATTGTTTTTTTTGAAACGCCTAGTTTACTGGCTATTTCGTCCATAGTTACACTCTTAAAACCTAAGTTTAAGAACAATTCCTTTGAGGTATCTAAAATTTTATGTTTCATAATCTGAGTGCAAATATACAACTGGAAACTTTAGAAACAAAAAAAGTTTCCAAAGTTTTAAGTATTTTTTAACGTTTCATTATTGAAGTAGTATTTCTTTATATTATTTTTACAAAAAATTATAGATTTGGACATTTTACATTATCAAAAGGAATTTCTATCTTACTTAGAATCAAAACAATGGATTCATGAACCTAAAAACTTATATGAACCAATAGATTATATTTTAAAATTAGGAGGAAAAAGGATTCGCCCGGTATTAACTTTAATGGCCGCAGATATATTTTCTAGCGATTTTAAAAGAGCATTGCCTGCAGCTTTAGCGGTGGAGGTTTTTCATAATTTTACTCTAATTCATGACGATATTATGGACGCTGCACCTTTAAGAAGAGGTAAAGCTACTGTGCACGAGAAATGGGACACCAATACAGGAATTCTTTCTGGAGATGCCATGTTGATTCTAGCATACCAATATTTTGAGAATTATGAACCTATTGTTTTTCAGAAATTAGCAAAACTCTTTAGTAAAACAGCTTTAGAAGTTTGTGATGGACAGCAATTGGATGTAGATTTTGAAACTAGAAATGATGTTACGATTCCTGAGTATATTAACATGATTCGTTTAAAAACTTCTGTTTTGGTTGCTGCAGCTTTAAAAATGGGTGCAATTGTTGCAGAGGCAAATGATGAAAATGCCAATTTAATTTACGATTTTGGTTTAAATCTAGGGCTTGCATTTCAATTACAAGATGATTACTTAGATACCTTTGGAGATCCAGAAACATTTGGAAAACAGGTTGGTGGAGATATTATAGAAAATAAAAAAACGTATTTATATTTAAAGGCGCTAGAAGTTGCCACGGAAGATGATAAAGGAAAGTTAGCGTATCTATACAGAAAGAAATTAGCAGATAGCGCAGATAAGATTTCCGACGTTCAAAGAATCTTTGAATTAAACGATATTCCTTTATTAATAAAGCAAGAAATAGAGAATTTTACAAAAAAAGCTTTTAATACTTTAGCTCAAATGGACATTAAAGATACAGATAAACAGAACCTTAAGAACTTTGGCTTTTGGTTAATGAATAGATCTGTTTAAGATTATTGTTTTTTATTGTATCATTTTAAAATAAATAGTACATTTGCACCCAATAATTTTGGTCCCATAGCTCAGCTGGTTAGAGCATCTGACTCATAATCAGAGGGTCCTTGGTTCGAGCCCAAGTGGGACCACTTTTAAAATCAAAGCCTTACAGAAATGTAAGGCTTTTTCTTTTAACCCTCTTCTGTTTATACATAGGGTCTAAACCACTATTCAACAATTCAAGTTGCTGTGGTTTTAATTCTTCCACCTTTTCCTGCGCTACTTTAAAAAGCTTTTTAATCATACATTCGTATTAAACCATAGGCATATCCTCCTCCTTTAATTCAGGGAGTTCTACACCTAATAATAGTAAGGTTTTGTATATCAATTAAATAGGTAATATTATTAATTATATATATAAAACTAAACAATATTTGTAAAAGTATTCTGCATAGAATACATATATTTGAAAAAAATTATTATGAAGAAACTTTTATTTTTATTATCATTTTCAATTTT
>CAJXAS010000177.1 GCA_913050305.1 uncultured Polaribacter sp.
TGTTACGAATATATGTTTTTTAGCAGTCTTTTCTCTTTTTTATTGATTCTTTTCTCTTTAATACGTTAAATTTGTAGTTATGGATTTTTCATCAAAATTATTAGAAAATGCTGTAAACGAAGTTTCGCGTTTGCCCGGAATCGGAAAACGAACGGCATTGCGTTTAGTGTTGCATTTATTAAGGCAACCTGCAGATAATACGAAGTTTTTATCTGAAGCTTTATTGCATTTAAGAAACGATGTAAAGACCTGTGAGAAATGTCATAATATTTCGGACACCTTATTATGTGATATTTGTCAGAACCCTAGAAGAAATTCAGATATCGTCTGTGTAGTTGAAGATATTAGAGACGTAATGGCAATTGAGAGTACTTCTCAATTTAAGGGTATGTATCATGTTTTAGGTGGAAAAATTTCTCCCATAGAAGGTATTGGACCGCAAGAATTAAAAATAGAATCTCTGGTAAATAAAGTTGAAAACGGAGAAATTAAGGAATTAATTTTTGCTCTAAGCTCAACAATGGAGGGTGACACTACTAATTTCTATATTTTTAAACAAATAGAAAAATTCGACATTACAACTTCTACAATTGCTCGTGGAATTTCTGTTGGCGATGAATTAGAATATGCAGATGAAGTTACTTTGGGGAGGTCTATTGTAAACCGCATTCCTTTTGAGCAGAGTATACGAAGTTAAACTCTTGAATATGTTGAAATAGCGACAACTTCTTTGTCGTTGCTGATCTTAATGTTTAATAAGGTTTGATAAGTATTATTGTTGTTTGAGAATTCAATTTTAATCTCCAAATCATCTAAGAGATATTTCGAGTTATCTATGTTTTTCCAGGAGAAATTAAGTATCTTGTTATTGCATCTTCCAGAATTATCTTCAGAAAAGTAGTTGTCTATTCCAGTTCCCTTTTCTTGATAAGTAGAATTACTTTTCTTTTCGCAGGCTGTTATTGTATCAGATTCTTTTCCATCGAATGTAAGTGATGTGAGTATCCAAGTTCCAATAATAGGGTCTAGGTCTGTAGAATCGTTTTCAATAGAATTGCATGAAATTAATAACGTTAATGAAATAAATAAATAAAGCAATTTTTTCATAGAGGTTTAATTTTTTATGCAATACCAAAGAAAATAATTATCTTGAAAACTTAATTTAAGGCTAAATCTAAAAACTGTAGATTATTAATCTTCCAAAACTTCCTTTTCTGCTTTGTCCCAACCCCTTTTCTCTCGAATTCTTTTATAAAGTTTAATGCCTAACATCATTAAGATTCCAAAAAGGATAATTCCTACAACACCCCAAATCCAGTTAATAGCACTTTTTAACGTGACTAAAAACACCACTGCAAAAAGAATGATTGTAGAGATTTCATTGAAAATTCGGAGTTGAAAAGTAGAGTACTTTATAATATCTTTTTGTAATTTTTTATAGATATGTTGACAAAAACCATGGTAAAAATACAGTGCTAAAACGAAAGCTAATTTCACCAACATCCAAGGTTCTTCTAGGTAATACGGATTTTCATACAACATCCAAAAAGCAAATACACTCGCTAAAATAGCAGAAGGCCAAGTAATGATATACCACAAGCGCTTGCTCATTAACTTAAACTGTGTTTGTAGAATAGATTTTGCGGGCTCTAACTTGGTTTCAGCTTCTGTTTGATAAATAAACAACCTCGGAATATAAAATAAACCAGCAAACCAAGTAACCACAAAAATAATATGTAATGCTTTTACGTATAAAAAATTCATAAATTAAAATTATAGTTTAAGTTTTACTATTTGCTGGCAAACAAGTTTAGCCCTGATTAAAATGGCATCTTTTTTTTATTTTTCTTAAAAAAAAGATATAATGGAAAGCAGGAAGTAGCTTCTAAAAATTCTATTTACTCTTCAATCCAATCAACCAAAACATCTACCCAATCATCATTGTCATTAATACACGGAATTGCATGAAACTGTTCTCCGCCAAACTTTAAAAACTCTTCTTTACCTTCCATTGCAATTTCTTCTAAAGTCTCTAAACAGTCGGACACAAATGCGGGCGTAACAACTGCTAATTTTTTTACACCCTCACTTGGGTATTTCTCAAGCAGTTTATCTGTGTAAGGCTGTAACCATGGGTCGCCTGCTAATCTAGATTGAAACGAAACAAAGTGTTGATCGGGTTCTATACCTAAATATTCTACAACTTGTCTTGTAGTTTCATAACATTGATGTTTGTAGCAAAATTCATGTGCAGGTGAAGCTGTTTTACAACATTCAAAATTTACACTATCATTTGGTTTACAATGACTTTTTGTAATGTCAGATTTGCGCACATGTCTTTCTGGAATTCCGTGATAAGAAAATAAAATTTTATCCCATTCCTTACCTTTTAAATAGTTTTTGATACTATCTCCTAAAACTTTTATATATTCTTTTTTGTGATAAAAAGCAGGAATATGTTTAAACTTCATCTGCGGATAAAATTTTTCTCGCAGTTCTTCCGCCAATACCAAAATTGTATCAGTTGTTGCCATCGCATGTTGTGGATATAAAGGAACGATTAATACATCTGTAACACCTTTGTCATGCAATTCTTGCAAACCGTCTTTCATAGACGGACTTCCATAACGCATTGCTAAAGCAACTGGTAATTCTGTTTTTTCTTGAACCTTGTCGTGTAATCTTTCTGATAATACAATTAATGGAGAACCTTCATCCCACCAAATTTTTTTGTATGCTTTTGCAGATTTTTTTGGTCTCGTATTTAAAATGATTCCTCGAACTAGTATCGCTCGAAGCCAATATGGTGCATCAATAACACGCTCATCCATTAAAAATTGGTCTAAGTATTTTCTAACATCTTTTGTAGATGTGCTCGCTGGCGACCCTAAATTAACTAATAATACTCCTTTCATTGTGTGCTGAATTTATTTCAGTAACTATTTATATTCTTATTCTTCTGAGCTCGTTTCAGAATTAATTTTTAATTTTCACTAATTGGTTGGTAACCTCATAAAGCGTAATTGCCAGACTATGAATTACATTCATAGATGAATTTCTACCATACATTGGTATTGCTATAGTCTCGTCTACCAGGTTGGTGTTTTCAATTCCGTTTCTTTCACTACCCAAAAGTAATGCTATTTTCTCATGTTTTTTAAAATTAAAATCTTGAATATTTATGCTTTTATCAGTAATTTCTATTCCTACAATAGTATTTCCTTCTGCTTTTAATTTTTTAATAAGGGCATCAAAATTAGCGTAAGAAGTATGCTGAATTTGATTAACTGTATTTCTTGCCGTTTTTTTAACAATTCTATTTTCGATAGAAGGTGAGTTTTCATGGAAATAAATTTTTTGAACCCCAAAACTTTCTGAAATTCGAAAACACATTCCTATATTTTCAGG
>CAJXAS010000178.1 GCA_913050305.1 uncultured Polaribacter sp.
AAAGTAGTTTGGAATAAACGAAACTTGGCAGGAAATAAAGTGGCTTCTGGTATTTATATTGTGTTACTTAGTAATGATGACGCATCAGAAACTGCTGTCACAAAAATCGCTATTATTAATTAGATGGCTACTATAACCACAAAAGCAATTGTGCTAAGCAGCTTAAAATATAGCGACACTAGTTTAATAGTGAAATGTTATACCAAGCAAGAAGGCATCAAGTCTTATATTATAAAAGGTGTTTTAAAAGCAAAAAAAGGCGGAATTAAAGTAGCTTATTTTCAGCCATTAACACAATTAATTTTGGTTGCAAATCATAGTTCTAAAAGTTCGCTTAATACTTTAAAAGAAGTTCAAATTTTAAACCCTTATAAAACAATTTATAGAGACATTGTAAAACAATCTGTAGTGTTGTTTATGTCTGAAGTATTTTCTAATAGTATACAAGAAGAAGAAAAGAATGAAGATTTTTATACCTATTTAGAAGCGGGTTTAATATGGTTAGATGCTCATGATAAAATAGCTAATTTTCATTTGCTGTTTTTATTAAATGCTGCCCATTTTTTGGGTTTCTACCCAAACACGACAGAAACAACACTTTTGGGTTTTGATTTGTTAAATGGAAACTTTTCAGAACCAACAGGTAATAAAAATATTATTTCTGGGAACGAATTTTATCAATTTAAAAAGCTGTTAGGCATAACTTTTGATACAATAGAAGATGTGTCTTTTAGTAAAAATGAAAGGCAGCTTGTATTACAGATTATAATCAGATATTTTGAATTACATTTGGATGGATTTAGGAAACCGAAATCATTACAAATTTTAGAAGCAGTTTTTAATTAATGAAAAATTTATTTTTTACATTTATTTTTTTTATCAGTGGATTTACGCTCGCACAAAAAGTAAAAGTTTTAGATCAGCAAACTGGAAAAATCGTTAAAAATACTATTATTTTTAACGATAAAGAAACTATTAATATAACTACAGATGTTAATGGGTTTGCAGATATTTCTGAATTTAAAAATAATGAGATTGTAGTTTTTTCACATCTTTCTTATGCAGTTTTAAGAATAAAAAAATCTATTATTAAATCTAAAAATTATATTATTTATTTAACTACAGAATCAGAGCAGTTAGATGAAGTAGTAATTTCTCTGTTTAAAAAAGAAGAGAAAACAGCTAGAATTGCAGAACAAATTGCTGTTTTAAATGCGCGAGATATACAGAAAGTATCACCGCAAACATCTGCAGATTTATTAGCAACAATACCTGGTATAAAAGTACAGAAATCTCAATTTGGCGGAGGAAGTCCTGTAATTCGAGGTATGGAATCTAATCGAGTTTTGTTGGTGGTTGATGGTGTTAGGATGAACAATGCTATTTATAGAAAAGGACACTTACAAAGCTCAATTACGGTAACGCCAAACATGTTAGATAAAACAGAAGTTGTCTTTGGACCTTCCTCTGTAGTGTATGGCTCTGATGCTTTGGGAGGTGTAATTCATTATTATACAAAAACCCCAAAATTATCTCAAGAAAATGAAGTTGAAAGTCAGTTATTTTCTAGATTTTCAACAGTAAATCAAGAAGTTACAACGAATGTATCTGCGGAGGTTAGAAAAGAAAATTGGGCATCCTTAACGAGTGTTTCTTATAGTGACTTTGGCGATTTGAAATCGGGTAAAAACCGTTCGCACGGTTTTAAAGATTGGGGAAGGGTCTTTTTCTTTTCAGAAAACATTAATGGAAACTACAATGAAAACCCTACAAAAAATTCTAATTCTAATATTCAGAGAAATACCGGGTATAAGCAAACAGATATTTTGCAAAAATTCTTCATACCCTTATCAAAAAACACAGATTTAAAAGTAAATCTTCAATACTCAACATCATCAGACATCCCTAGATTTGATAGATTAGCAGAGTTAAAAGATGGAAGTTTGAAATTTGCAGAATGGTTTTATGGACCTCAAAAAAGATTTTTAGCATCTACTCAACTAATTTTAAATCCTTCTAAAAGATGGTTAGAAAGCGGTGTGATAACAGCGGCATATCAGAATTTAGAAGAAAGCAGAATTCAACGGAAATTTGGCAGTTTAAATAGGTTTTATAGAGAAGAAGCAGTAGATGTTTTTAGCCTTAACGGAGATTTTTCAATAGCACTAACAGCAGATAAAAGAAGAACACTTTCTTATGGTTTTGAGTTTGCTTATAATGATGTGAATTCGAATGCATACGGTAAAGAATTAAACATTGTAAACGGAGAGATAGATGGGTTTTCAAATGATTTTAAAGTACAATCTCGTTATCCCGACGGAGGTAGTAATTATTTAAGCTCTGCAGCTTACATAGATTATAGACAAGATATTAATAGCAAGTCTACTCTAAATTCTGGTATTCGTTTTACAAATACAAACTTAAACGCAAAGTGGATAGATCAAACATTTATACATTTAGCAGAAACCAATATTCAAGCAAATCATTCTGCTGTAACTGCAACATTAGGGTATGTATACAAGCCTAATAAAAATTGGCAAATAAATAGTGTTATATCTTCAGGTTTTAGATCTCCAAATATAGATGATATAGGCAGGGTTAGAGAAAAGGCAGGTACTGTTACAGTGCCAAATATAAATGTTACACCAGAATTTGCTTACAACGCAGAAATTGGAGTTCAGAAATATTTTAATGATAAAAAATTCCGTTTTGGTGCCAATATTTACTACACTTTATTAGACAATTATATTCAAAGAGATTTTGTTTATAATACAAATGGAAGTATTAAGTTAGCAGACTTTGATGGTGAATTTGGGAATGCTATCTCTAATCATAATAAAGATAAGGCTTATATTACAGGTTTTACCGCCAATTACTTGGGTAAGATTTCTGATTCTTGGAGAACTTCTGGTTTTATAACGTATACGAAAGGAAAAACCTATGATACCAAAGAGCCAATGTCTTCAATTCCACCTTTATTTGGGCAGTTTGAACTAAATCACAAGGTAGATAGATTCGAGTTGGGTGCAGCTATTCGTTTTAATGCGAAGAAAAACATTAAAGATTTTAATATTACAGAGGGAATAGATAACCATGATTTAACTCCTATTGTAAATGAAAATGCAACTGAGGAAGTACTTAAATATGGTGGCTCACCAAGTTGGATTACAGCAGGCTTAAATTTTAGGTTTACAGTAAATGATAATTTTTCAGTATTAGCAAGGTTAGATAATTTATTAGACCAACACTATATAGAGTTTGCATCTGGCGTTGCTTCTCCAGGAAGAAA
>CAJXAS010000179.1 GCA_913050305.1 uncultured Polaribacter sp.
AGAAGCTGGGCCTTTTATTTATAGAACACTGAATAAAATTCAACAGAAATTTGACACAGAAGATATTACAAAAATTAATGAATGGTTAGAAAATGAATTTAAAAAACAACCTTTATTAACTTTAGAATATTTTACAATTGCTGATGAAAAAACCTTAAAAACTGCAAAAAACAAAGATGCTAACAAGACATATAGAGCTTTTATTGCTGTTTTTGCAGGGGATATTAGATTAATAGATAACATTGCTTTAAAAAATTAAAAAATGTTATTTTTGTAAATTATCAGTACAAGTTGTAAATAATAATAGATTTGGGGTTTTTAAAAAATGTGTAGTTTCTTGTATTAAAAAAACTTGATTTACTGCTACTGGCAAAGTTGCAAAAAGCGGCATTTTAATTATCTACATATTTATGAAATTAGAAAAAAGAATAAATTTAAACGCTTGTTAACCCTTACTAACAGAAAAGAAAATACACTCATATAATTTGGATATTAAAAAGGTTTTAAAAATTGTTTTACCGCTTGCATTAGGTAGTTTTCTAGTTTGGTATTCTTTGTCTGATATTTCACTAGAAATCTTAGGAAACTATTTCAAAGAAGCAAATTACAGCTTTATTTTTCTGGGACTTTTCTTTGGGATTTTAAGTCATTTATCTAGAGCCTACAGATGGAAATTTATGCTAGAGCCATTGGGTTTTAAACCAAAATTTATAAACAGTATTTTAGCAGTTTTAGTAGGGTATTTAGTAAACTTAGCGATACCAAGAGCGGGAGAGATTTCAAGAGCTACGGTAATGACCAATTATGAGAAAATTCCTTTTGAAAAAGCATTTGGAACTATTGTAGCAGAGCGTATTGCAGATTTAATAATGATGCTTTCTATTGTTGCAATTACATTATTTGTTCAGTTTGATTTTATTTATGACTTACTTACCAAAAACTTCAATCCATTAAAAATTAGCATTGGTTTCGCTCTTTTAATTGTCGGATTCTACATTTTCACCTCTTTTGTGAAAAAAGCCACATCTGGTTTTCTATTAAAAATTAAAACTTTTATTTCTGGTTTAATTGAAGGTGTAACTAGCATCTTTAAAATGAAAAACAAATGGGCATTTATTTTTCACACACTATTTATTTGGGCAATGTACGTTGCTATGTTTTGGGCAACAATACCTGCAATTGAAGGTTTAAATGTTCCTTTTGGAGGTATTCTAATCGGTTTTATCGCTGGTGGATTTTCAATTGCGGCAACAAATGGTGGCATTGGCTTGTACCCAATTGCTGTTGCTAGTGCCTTAGCATTATTTGATATTCCTGCAGAAACTGCAACCGCTTTTGGTTGGATTATGTGGACTGCACAAACCGCAATGATTGTTATCTTTGGTGGTTTAGCGTTTTTGCTGCTACCAATTTATAATAAGAATACATAAATTTTTAGCGTAAATTCGTATTTTAAAAATTAGAAATGAGCAAAACAAAAACAACTTTTTTCTGTCAGAATTGTGGAACCCAACACGCAAAATGGGTGGGACAATGTGGTGCTTGTAAAGAGTGGAATACTATTGTTGAAGAAATAATTCAGAAAGAAGAAAAACGTGTTTGGAAACAATCTACAACTGCAAAACAAACGGTAAACAAGCCCTTAAAAATTGCTGATATTCAGTTAAACCCTGAAGAAAGGGTAGTTACTAATAACAATGAATTAGATACAGTCTTAGGTGGAGGGCTGGTAAAAGGCTCTGTAACACTTTTAGGAGGAGAACCTGGTATTGGTAAATCGACTTTATTATTGCAAGTGGCCTTAAATATTAGCCAAAAAGTATTGTATGTTTCGGGTGAAGAAAGTCAGTCTCAAATAAAAATGAGAGCAGATAGATTGGAAGCAAAGAATTCTAACTGTCTAATTCTTACAGAAACAAATACACAACAAATTTTTAAGAACATAGAAGAAACAGAACCAGAAGTTTTGGTAATAGATTCTATACAAACGTTACATACAAATAACATTGAAGCCTCTCCCGGAAGTATTTCTCAAATTAGAGAAACTGCTGCAGAGTTGATAAAATTTGCCAAAGAAACGGCTACCCCGGTTTTATTAATTGGCCATATAAACAAAGACGGAAACATTGCCGGACCAAAAATTTTAGAACACATGGTAGATGTTGTTTTACAGTTTGAAGGTGATAGAAATCATACCTACAGAATTTTACGTTCTCAAAAAAATAGGTTTGGTTCTACTTCTGAATTAGGTATTTATGAAATGTTGTCAACCGGATTAAGAGAAATTTCAAATCCGTCTGAAATACTAATTTCTAAAAAAGATAACGATTTAAGCGGAACTGCAATTGCATCTACACTAGAAGGTATTAGGCCTCTAATGATAGAAATACAGGCATTAGTATCTACTGCCGTGTACGGGACGCCTCAGCGCTCTACAACCGGTTATAATTTAAAACGTCTAAACATGATTTTAGCGGTTCTAGAAAAACGTGCAGGTTTTAAGTTGGGTGCTAAAGATGTGTTTTTAAATATTACTGGAGGTATCAATGTAGATGATCCCGCAATAGATTTAGCAGTTGTAGCAGCTATTTTATCATCTAATCAAGATATCGCTATTAATCCAAATGTGTGTTTTGCTGCCGAAGTAGGTTTGGCAGGAGAAATTAGACCCGTTTCTAAAATTGATCAACGAATTTTAGAAGCAGAAAAACTAGGTTACAAAACCTTAGTAGCTTCAAAATACAACAAAATCACCTCTAAAAACCATGGAATAAAATTAATTTTAGTTGGTAAAATTGAAGAAGCTTTTGCCACCTTGTTTGCTTAATAATTAGCAAAATTATTGACTTAAAAAATTTGTTAAAAATATAAAACTAAAAAAACCGAACATTTTTGTTCGGTTTTTTTAGTTTTATAAATCGCGCTTCGACAGGCGTAGTGGTCAATTTTAAAAATTTTATTTCTTATTTACAACTTTAATATACTTGTCTAAAGCCATTGTCATAGAAGGTGTTTCCGGAGAAGGTGCTTCTATATCACAATTTAAACCAGCCTTAGTTACTGCACTTACAGTAGAGTTACCAAAAGCAGCGATTCTTGTGCTGTTTTGTTTAAAATCCGGAAAGTTTTGAAATAAAGATTCTATCCCAGAAGGACTAAAGAATACTAAAACATCATAAACAACATTCTCTAAATCAGACAAATCACTTACTACTGTTCT
>CAJXAS010000180.1 GCA_913050305.1 uncultured Polaribacter sp.
TCTAAAGTAGAAAAGAAACCATAATTTGGTTTGTTTTCTTCGTTCCAACACGTCTCAGAACCTTTGTGGCAGGTTGGACCTTTTGGATTTACAAAAATCAATAAAGTATCATTATCACAATCTAGTTTCATCTCGACTAAATTCAAAACATTTCCACTTTCTTCCCCTTTTGTCCACAAACGTTTTTTAGTTCTAGAAAAGAAAGTAACCAATTTAGTGTCTTGTGTTTTATGAAATGCTTCTTCATTCATATACCCCAACATTAAAACATTTTTTGTTGTTGCATCTTGAATAATTGCAGGCACTAAACCGTCTTTATTTTTATTAAAATCTATTTTCATTATCTTAATTTTAATTCCATTTTCACGTCTGCAGATTCGTAATAAGAAGCTGTTATTTCAACACGTAAAAATCCAAATTTCTCGTAGAATTTTATAGCTTTTACTAATTTACTACTGGTTTCTAAAGTAACTAATTTAACCTCTTTTTTGTGGCATACATCAATACAGATTTGCATTAGTTTTCTACCAATTCCCAATCTTTTATATGCACCAATTACTCCCAATTTCATTATCTCAAAAGTATTGTTTTCTAATGGACTTAAAGTTACTGTTCCAACAATTTCATCATTATAATGTGCTAAAAAAATAAAACTTCCATTCTCTAAATACTTTTTAGGATTATCTAATAAATCATCATCTGCTTTTTCATATAAACCATTAGAATGCAACCAGTCTAAAGAAATTTCTCTAAACTGTTGATGGTATTTATCTTCGTATGCCTTAATCTGTAAGTCTTTCATTTTTTATTCTCTAAGCACTAAATTCTAACAGGGATATTATGTTGTTTTAATGTTTGTTTTAAATCTAAAATAGCAATTTCACCAAAGTGAAAGACACTTGCTGCCAATGCGGCATCTGACTTACCTATTTTAAAAGTATCTACAAAGTGCTGCATCGTTCCTGCACCACCAGAAGCAATAATAGGAATATTTAATTCCGTAGATAATTTTGCCAAAGCTTCATTTGCAAAGCCAGCTTTTGTACCATCATTATTCATTGAAGTAAACAGTATTTCTCCTGCTCCACGCACCTCTACTTCTTTTGCCCAATCAAATAAATTTAAACTTGTTGGTATGGTTCCTCCTGCTAAATGTACAATCCATTCTCCATCTATCTGTTTCGCATCAATTGCAATAACCACACATTGATTTCCGAATTTCTCTGCCAGCTCATTTACCAATTCAGGTCTTTTTATTGCTGATGAATTTATCGAAACTTTATCTGCTCCAGATTTTAATAATAACGCTACATCTGCAACCGAAGAAATTCCGCCACCAACTGTAAATGGAATATTTACTTGCTCTGCAACCTTTAAAACCATTTCTAACATCGTTTTTCGCCCTTCTAAAGTAGCAGAAATATCTAGAAACACCAATTCATCTGCACCCAATTCCGCATATTGTTTTGCTAAGATTACTGGATCTCCTGCATCAATTAAATTAACGAAATTCACACCTTTTACAGTGCGACCGTTTTTAATATCTAAACAAGGTATTATTCTTTTTGTTAACATTCTAATAGCTTTTTACTTTTACTTTTTAGCCGTTTGCAAATTGCGAACGGCTAAAAATATATGGCTAATTATTAAGTATATATTGTTCCAATTGCTTTAAACTAATCTTATTCTCGTAAATAGCCTTTCCAATAATTACACCTTCGCATCCATTTTCTGCCAGCCTTGGCAATTCATCAAAGGTTGAAATTCCTCCAGAAGCTATAAGTTTTACGTTTTTAACTTCGGTTAGAATTTCTTTATAAACATCAAAACTTGGCCCTTGTAACATGCCATCTTTAGAAATATCTGTACAGATTACATACTGAATTCCTTTCTCTTGATATCCTTTAATAAAAGGAATCAATTCTAAAGTACTTTCTTCTTGCCATCCATTTATAGCAATTTTTCCTCCAACACTATCTGGATAAAAATCAGCTCCTAAAATAATTTTTTGTGCTCCATATCTTTCAATCCAACTTTCGAATATATCACTATTTTTCACAGCAATACTTCCTCCTGTAATTTGGTTGGCACCAGAGTTAAATGCAATTTCTAAATCTTTATTAGATTTTAAGCCACCACCAAAATCTATTTTTAAATTGGTTTTAGAAGCAATCTGTTCTAACACTTTATAGTTCATAATCTGGCTCGCTTTTGCGCCGTCTAAATCTACTACATGCAAAAATTCGATGCCAGAAGCCTCAAATTCTTTGGCTACTTCTAACGGGTTTTCGTTGTATATTTTCTTGGTACTATAATCACCTTTTGTTAAACGGACACATTTTCCGTCTATAATATCTATGGCTGGTATTATTCTCATGAAATAATTATTAGTTCTTGATTTTTAATTCTAAGAAATTCTTAAGAATCCTTTCTCCTTCTAATCCGCTTTTTTCAGGATGAAACTGTACTCCGTAAAAATTATCATTTTGCAGTGCAGCAGCATATTCAATTTCATAAGCTGTGGTTGCAATGCTTTCGTTACAATTTTCAGCATAAAAACTATGTACTAAATACATAAATTCTTTTTCCTTAACCCCTGTAAACAAATCCGATTTTAATCTAGAGATTGTGTTCCAACCCATTTGGGGCACTTTTACAGCATTCGAAAAACGTTTTATAGCTACATCAAAAATTCCTAAACCTGTCGTATTCCCTTCTTCAGAAGAGTTACACATTAATTGCATACCCAAACAAATACCTAGAACAGGCTGTTTTAGTGTTGGAATTATTTTGTCTAAACCACTTTCTTTCAACATTTTCATGGCAGAACTGGCTTCACCAACTCCGGGAAAAATTAGTTTATCTGCAGTTTTTATTTCATCTATATTATTTGATAAAATAGCGTCTACTCCTAAGCGTTTAAAAGCAAACTGAATGCTTTTAATATTTCCTGCGCCATAATCTATTATTATTAATTTCATTCTTTCACTTTTATCAATTAGCGAATGGCTAATATCTGGGGAATATTTTATAACATTCCTTTTGTTGAAGGTAAAAACATCTTGTTAGCATCTCTTTTTACCGCCATTTTCATTGCTTTTGCAAATGCTTTAAAAATTCCTTCAATTTTGTGATGTTCGTTCGTACCTTCTGCCTTAATATTTAAATTGCATTTTGCACCATCTGTAAATGATTTAAACAAATGA
>CAJXAS010000181.1 GCA_913050305.1 uncultured Polaribacter sp.
AAAAAACAAAAATAGTACATTTACAACTATGGCAAAAGTAAAATATTATTACGATGCAGATACACTTTCTTATAGAAAAATTGATGTAAAGAAAAGTGAGTATTATAAGAAAACTGTTTTCGGTGTTTTGGCAGTTTTATTGATTGCATTTATAGGTTTTATAATCTTCAGTCAGTTTTTAATGTCTCCAAATGAAAGAGCTATAAACAGAGAAAATGAAAATTTACAATTAAATTTAGATTTATTTTCAAAGAGAATTGCCGAGAGTTCTGCTGTTTTAAATCAGTTACAGGAGAGAGATAATAATATATATAGAATGTATTTTGAGGCCAATCCAATACCAAATGAGCAAAGAAAAGCAGGTTTTGGTGGTGTAAATAGATATAAGAGTTTAGAAGGTTACGAAAATTCTAAAATGATAAAGCAATTAACCAAAGACATAGATATTTTGTCAAAGCAATTGGTAATACAATCTAAATCTTTAGATGAAATTGTAGTTTTAGCAAAGGAAAAAGAAAAAATGCTAGCATCAATTCCTGCAATATTACCCGTAAAATTAGTAGATTTAACAAGAATGGCGTCTGGTTACAAATGGAGAATGCACCCCATACTAAAAATCAGAAAATTTCATAAAGGAATGGATTTTACTGCTCCAATAGGAACACCAATTTATGCTTCTGGAAATGGTAAAGTAATACGCTCTAGCAGAAGTGCAACTTACGGTAGAGTAGTTTATATAGACCATGGCTACGGATATAGAACAATTTATGCACACATGAGTAAAATTAAAGCAAAACGTGGACAAAATGTAAAGCGTGGAGATTTAATTGGATATGTGGGAAATACAGGTAGATCTGTTTCTGCGCATTTACATTACGAGGTGCGTAAAAATGGTAAAGCACTAAACCCTATTAATTTTTATTATGGAGATTTAACACCAGAAGAATTTGCAGCAATGCAAAAGGCATCTGAAGAAGAGGGCCAGTCTTACGATTAAGGCATTTTTTATTTATAAGAAGAAAGAAAACATTTTCCATTACTGATTATTGAATCCTGAAGAATATGCATGTAGATTTACCAGAAAAAAGATATTATAAAATTGGCGAAGTTGCCAAAGCTTTTAATGTAAATGCTTCTTTAGTGCGTTTTTGGGAAAAGGAATTTGACATTATAAAGCCTAAAAAAAATGCAAAAGGGAATCGTCTATTTACTGCAGATGATATTGCAAACTTTAAACTTATTTTTAACTTAGTAAAAGAAAGAGGTTTTACGTTAGATGGTGCAAAACAAAAATTAAAAAAGAACTTAGATGGAGCTGTTTTTAATCATCAAATTATTAGCAGACTAGAAGAGGTAAAGGCAGAGTTGGTGAAAATTAAAAATCAATTATAAAACAGATAGATACCATGTCAAAAAAATATGTAGACCTAGAAACCTTGAAGTACCTTCTTTATGATATTCATAGCTTAGAAAATTTATTATCGAGAGAGCGGTTTCAGGAGCATGATATGGAATCATTGAATCTTTTTATAGACTCTGTTAAGGAATTTTCAGACAGAGAATTGTACCCCTATTTTAAAGAAATGGATG
This sequence comes from uncultured Polaribacter sp., assembly GCA_913050305.1. Classification (GTDB taxonomy): domain Bacteria; phylum Bacteroidota; class Bacteroidia; order Flavobacteriales; family Flavobacteriaceae; genus Polaribacter. Next base: position 1,591 of record CAJXAS010000181.1, read on the forward strand.
AAACTCCTGCATATCACAAAGATGGCAAAGTAATCGTGCATAAACAGGTAGAGACGGTAATGCGTCAATCTGGAGAAATGGGTATCATAGCAGCTTCTTTTAATTATGAAGATGGTGGACTTCAAATACCTTTTTCTGCATTGCAAGCTGCCGTATATGTTATGGATGCCGCAAACAATCATTTGCCTGGTTACCCGAGTTTAACACAGGGTGCCGCAGAATTAATTATTGAGTTTGGCAACGATGCCCTTAAAGAAACGTATGTACCAAATATGCTTGCAGGGATTTGGGGAGGCACGATGTGCTTAACAGAGCCACAGGCAGGAAGTTCTTTGTCTGATATTGTAACCAAAGCGAGTCCAACAGCGGAAGGATATTATAAAATTAGTGGACAAAAAATATTTATTTCTGGTGGAGATCATCAGTATGCAGATAATTTTGTGCATCTAGTGTTGGCAAGAATTGAAGGTGCTCCGCAGGGAACAAAAGGGATTTCACTTTTTGTTGTTCCTAAAAAAAGGCTTAAAAAAGATGGGAGTTTGGAGTACAATGATGTAATGACCATTGCAGATTTCCAGAAAATGGGACAAAGAGGGTATTGCACAACACATCTAGGTTTTGGTGATACTGATGATTGCAGAGGTTGGCTTGTGGGTGAAGCGCACAAAGGTTTAAATCAAATGTTTTTAATGATGAATGGGGCAAGAATAGCCGTTGGTAGGGGTGCTGCTGCAATTGCAATGGCCGCTTATAGAACTTCGTTGCAATATGCAAATGAAAGGCCACAAGGAAGAAAATTAACCAGTACTGGAAAAAAAAATCCTACAGAAAAACAAAGCTTAATTATAGAACACCCAGATGTTCGAAGAATGTTATTGTTGCAAAAATCTATTGCAGAGGGTTCTTTAAGTTTGGTTTTTTTAGCATCAAAATACCAAGATATTATTACGACAGCAACTTCGGAAGAAGAAAAAGAAAAGTACAACTTGTTACTAGAGATGATCATCCCTATTGTAAAAACATTTCCATCTGAAGCGGGTGCAGAATCTGTAGATAATGGCTTACAGGTATTAGGGGGTTACGGCTTTTGTACAGATTTTGGTCTGCAACAGTATTATAGAGATATTAGAATTTCGTCGCTTTACGAAGGAACAACAGGAATTCAATCGCAAGACTTATTGGGAAGAAAAGTAACCATGCAAAATGGAAAAGGTTTGGCCTTATTGGTAACTGAAATAATGCATACTATTGAAGCGGCTGCAAAAGAAGACGACCTCAAAGAATATGCTGCTGTTTTAGCTGAAAAACTAAAACTTTCAGAAAAAGTATTGGCACATTTAATGCCTTTTGCAATGAAAGGAAATTACGAACGCTATTTGGCAGATGCAAATTTATTTATGGAATACATGAGTATTGTGGTGATTGGATGGTTGTGGTTAGAAATGGCGGTGGATGCAAAAAAAGAAGTTGCTAATCCCGACAGAAAATATTCTCAGGATTTTTACGAAAGTAAAATTCATACGATGAAATTCTACTTTAAATATGAAGT
>CAJXAS010000182.1 GCA_913050305.1 uncultured Polaribacter sp.
TTATTTTTAGTAGATGGGGAGATCAGGTTTATGATGCTCAGCCCTATAATAATGAGTGGGATGGATCATCAGAAGCTACCGGAGTAAAATTATCTGGAGACAAAGTTGTTGACGGAGCTTATTACTTTATTTTAAAATTAACTCCAGATTCAGAGCCTATTAACGGATTTATTGACCTAAGAAGATAAGATATGAAAAAACACTATTTAATATATATGCTGCCTTTCTTACTTTTTTGTATGAAAGGTAAGGCTCAAAGTGAGTTACATTATGGTATGTATATGATGCATCAACCATTTTTTAACCCTGCATCGGCAGCAAGTTATGATCAATTAACTGCAGCCATGTTATATAAAAACCAATGGACAGGTTATGATGGAGCACCAACAGTTGGAGCAGTTAATATTCTAAAACCTTTTAAAACATCAGTTATAGGATTAACAATAACAAATGACCAAGTTGGGATAGATAACAATACTCAGATCTCTGGAGAATACGCTTACAAGCTTCAAATGAGAGGATATAGTCGTTTAGCATTTGGTTTAAGTGTATCTGTTAACTTGTTGCAAAGTGATTTTGGTGGTGTTGATCTTTTAGATGAAAATGATCCAACTTATAGTGGAGGGAATACTGGTGTTGTAGCACAGCCTAATTTTAAATTTGGGACATATTATTTTAATAATAAGTTCTATGCAGGTTTAGCGATACCAAATATCTTAGATAATAGTATTTCTTTAGAAGAAGGGGCAGGATCTACAGGTTTCGATTTTAATACAATTCATTACTATTTTCATTCAGGATATAGATTTGAGCTGAATACTAAATCAGATTTAAATGCATCTACATTAATAAAACAAGTTAGTGGAGCTAGTTTACAGTTTGATATCAATTTGCAATATGAGTACATGAGAAAGTTTGGGATTGGAGTTTCATATAGATCGAGTAAAGAATTATTAGGCATTGTTTCCTATCAATTAATACCCGAATTAAAAATGGCTTATGCCTATGAATATAATATGGGAGAAATCGGAAATTACTCAACAGGATCTCATGAGATAATGTTGATTTACCAATTTTCTCCAAGAAAAGAATCTATAGTATCAATTCCAAGATTTTAATATGAAAAGAGATATAAAAAATTCGATTGTAATTGTTTTAATTTTTGTTTCAGGCGTTACTTTCGGGCAAAAAAAACATTTAGACAAAGGAGATGAGTTCTTTAAAAAGAGGATGTACATAGAAGCAATAGAAGAGTATAAAATTGCGCTTGAGGAGAAGGTTGTTTTTAGTAAATACAAAATGACTAAGCGTATTGCTGAAACCTATAAAATGTTGTTTGATTATGAATCTGCAACTAATTGGTACGGTAAATTAGCTCAGTTTAGTGATGAATCAGAACCAAAATATATTTTTGATTATGCAATATTGTTGTGTAATGTGGAGAAATATGAAGAAGCTAAAGGTAAGTTTAAATTGTATTTTGATGCTATCGGTAAACCTGAAGCAAGTAACAAGTATGAAGAAATTTGTGACTGGGCCATCCAAAATAAGGATAAAGTTAATCTAGTAAATGTTGTAAAGACAAACTTAGAGACTGGGGGAAGAAGTATGGGGCTCGATTTTTATAAGGATGGAGTTGTTTATTCAAAACCAGAGAGTAATGATTTTAGTACCAAAACGGTTTATTATGATTTAGCATATTCAAAAAGATCAGATACAGCCGTTTTTGATTCTTCTAGGGTTCTTCCCGGAGAGTTGAATAATTCTTTTTATGAAGGGACACCTTCTTTTACTACCAATCAAAGTAAGTTGTATTATACTGGAAATGCTACTGAGGTGACAAAGTATAGAGACAAAAAAGTTAAAAGGAAGGGGATACAATTAAGTAAAGAAGGGTTGAATATACTGCATGTTTATGAATCTAAAAAGAATGGCGATAGTTGGACTAAAGGAAAGTCTATAGGTATTAATAGTACCGATTACGATTGCGTATTTCCTTTTATAACAGAGGATGGAAATCGTTTGTTTTTCGCATCAAACATGCCAGAAGGTTTTGGTGGGTTCGATTTGTATTACTCAGAAATGGAAGGCGATACAGCTTGGGGTAAACCTGTTAACTTAGGAGGTGCTATTAATTCTGAATTGGATGAAATGTTTCCTTATGTAGATTCCGATACACTTTACTTTAGCTCTAAAGGAAATAAAGGTTTTGGAGGAGCTGATATATTTAAATCAGCAATAATAGATAATTCATTTTCTGATCCAAAAAATTTAGGGAAGCCATACAATTCATCTAAAGATGATTTTTCATTTATTATTAATAATAAAGAACGTTTTGGCTATTTTTCATCTAATAGAGAAGGCACACATGGGTATGATAATATTTATGAATTTAATATTCCTGAGTTACCTGATACGATAAGAGGTATTGCTATTAATAAAATTACAGAATCTCCAATTGAAGGTTTACTAGTTAAGCTTTATGAAGTTAGTGATAGTGGTTCTCAACAAATTGTAAATGAGTTTTCTACCAATGATGACGGAAAAGTAGAGTTGATATTAAAAAAGCATGTTGAGTATTTAGTTACCTTCTTCCATCCTGGATTTGATGCGCAGAGTTTTGAGATTCCTGCAGAAGAACGAGCTGATATTGTAGCTAAATTTGGTCTTTTATTATTCTTTCCTATTCCTAAAAAGAATGAAATAATTAAAATTGATAATATCTATTTTGATTATAATAAAGCAACGATAAAAGAAAGTTCGTTCCCTGCACTTGATGTTATCTCTGAGTATCTTACTAAGAATTCTGATATCAAGGTAGAACTGAGTGCGCATACTGATAGTAGAGGTAGTGGTTCTTATAACTTAAGGTTATCCGATAAACGAGCTAAGTCTGTGGTTAGTCATTTGATTAAAAGTGGGATATCAAAATCTCGTTTAGTAGGAAAGGGTTATGGAGAAAAGAAGTTGGTAAACAAATGTGCTAATAATGTTGAATGTTCTGATGAGGAACATCAAGAAAATAGAAGGGTAGAAATGAAGGTT
>CAJXAS010000183.1 GCA_913050305.1 uncultured Polaribacter sp.
CACGACCTGCTGATTACAAATCAGCTGCTCTAGCCAGCTGAGCTACATCGGCATTTACTGCAAAAAACAAACCGCTATTTCTAACGGTCTGCAAATGTATAAAGTTTTTTTATATTTAAAAACATTTTATAATAATATTTTTGTTTTTTTTATCATTTTATGATATTACAGAATCTCGCTGCTTTTCTTTAGATCTTTTTAACTGCCTTTTTAGATTGTCTACTGCAGCATTAACGCCTTCTTCAAAGGTTTTTGTTTCCCTTTTTACAATTAGCTCACTACCCGGAATATTAATTTTTATTTCTGTAATTTTATTTTCTTTATCACTTGTGTTTTGAACTTTTAAAAAAACTTCTGCGTTAACTATCTTATCATGAAATTTTATCAATGCTGATACCTTATCCTCTACAAGTTCCATTAACTGCTTATCTGCATTGAAATTTACTGACTGTGTGAATACTTTCATAAATAATTATTTTTTTTTGCTTCTAGGGTGAGCTTGGTTATATACTTTTTTTATCGCATCAAGACTATTATGCGTATAGACTTGTGTAGATGCTAAAGAAGAATGCCCTAGCAATTCTTTAACTGAATTTAAATCTGCACCCTCATTTAAAAGATGCGTTGCAAAAGAATGCCTTAAAATATGTGGGCTCTTTTTCACCTTTGAAGATACTTGACTAAAATAGGAATTTATAATTCTGTAAACAAGCGTTTCGTAAATTTTATTTCCTTTTGAAGTAATTAAAAGAAATTCTGAATCAGATTGATTTTTATTTCTTAACAATAAGTACTCATCTAAGGTGTCCAGTACAGATGCAAGTATTGGAACAAATCTTTCTTTATTGCGCTTTCCTAGGACCTTTATAGTGGAATTTGCTATATCTACATCACTCTCTTTTATATTTATTAACTCCGCTCTTCTAATTCCTGTTGAATATAATAATTCTACTAATAGCTTATTTCTAATTGAGTCAAAATCTTTGTTTTTATTAATATTTAAAATAACTTGATTAATTTCTTTAGATGTAAAAGGTACTTGCACTTTCTTTGGCACTTTTAATGCTTTGTGCTTGGCAAGTGGATTTATATCTATTTGTCCTGTTTTTTGAAGAAACTTATAAAAAGACTTTAATGAACTAACCTTCCTGTTTACAGTATTATTAGAAATATCTGCATCTACCAAGCTAACTACCCAACTTCTTACCTGCACGTAATTTATACCTACCAAGCTATCTTGGTCATAAACTACTTCGCAAAAATCCTTAAAAGCTATAAGATCTGTTTTATAAGCCGTTATAGTATGCCTAGAATACCCTTTTTCCAACAAAAGATACTCTAGGAATGATGGTATATAATTATTAGCTATCAATACTTTTTAAATGTTTCTATCAAAGTTACTAAAATTAAACGCAAAAAATCTCGTAACACTAATTAGTGTTACGAGATTTATATTATGGAATATTAAGTTATTTCTAACCTACTTCTTCCTTGGTTCTTAAGCCTTGTACGTAAGAAGCTTTAATTCTTTGCGCTCTATTTGCTACAGAAGGTTTGGTGAAGTTCTTTCTAGCACGCAAGTTTTTCATCGTTTTTGTACGATCAAATTTTCTTTTGTAACGCTTTAAAGCTCTATCGATATTCTCTCCTTCTTTAATTGGTATAATTAACATAAGTTGGCACCTCCCTTCATAGTATCTTTATATTTTGAATAGTAATTAAACTATTGGTTTATTTTTTGGACTGCAAATGTAATTACAAATTATGAAATAGCAATTAATTTTTAGTTTTTAGTTTACAAGGAACTTAAAGAACTAAGTAGCTGGCTTGTACTCTTTATTATCAATTACTATTTTTGCAATAATCTCTTTTAATATTTCCGAAGTTCCACCACCAATTGGACCTAACCTACTATCTCTTGATAAACGCGCTAAAGGGTATTCCTCCATATAGCCATACCCACCTAATAACTGCAGTGCGTCATAAATAACTTCATCTGCCATTTTTGTTGACAATAACTTAGACATACTTGCCTCTTTTACAACATAAGCACCCTGATCTAATCTTTTAGTAATTGAATAGTTGTACTCTCTACACATATCTACTTTACTCGCCATTTCAGCAATTTTATGCCTTAAAACTTGAAATTTATCTAAAGATTTGCCAAAAGCAACTCTTTCCTGCATATAGTTGATAACGTAATCTAAGGCAAAGTCAGCTCTTGCATGCGCATTAACGCCCATTATTAAGCGTTCTAAAGCAAAATGCTGCATTATATAAGGAAACCCCTTTCCTTCCTCTCCCATTAAGTTTTCTACAGGGATTTCTACATTGTCAAATGCTAGTTCTGCAGTATCAGAAGCCCTCCAGCCTAACTTATCTAGTTTAGTAGCAGTAATACCGGCAGCCTCTCTATCAACAACAAAAATACTAATACCTTTATACTTATCTGAGGGATCTGTCTTTGCAGCAACAATTAAGTAATCCGAATAAACTCCGTTTGTTATAAAAGTTTTAGAACCGTTTAAAATATATTTATCTCCTTTTTTAATTGCTGTAGATCGCATGCCTGCAACATCACTTCCACCAAAAGGCTCTGTGACACATAAACAACCTACTTTTTCTCCTTCTACACTAGGTATAAGGTACTTTTGTTTGATAAATTCAGTTCCTTCTTTATTCAAATGGGTCATTGCAAGAAATTCATGTGCCCATATTGCCGCAGCAAATCCTCCGGAATTTATTTTTTGTAATTCCTCTAAAAAAATCACTGTATAAAATAAGTCTAAATCTAAACCACCATATTCCTCTGGAGTACAAAGTCCGAAGTAGCCCATTTCACCAAACTTCTTCCAAATAAATTTTTCTATGGTACCGGTTTTTTCCCACTTATCAATAAACGGAACTACTTCTTTTTGTAAAAAATCTTTAAAACTAGCACGGAAAGCTTCGTGCTCCTCAGTAAAATACATACTACTCATTTAATAGGAATTTGAGTTATTTATTCAGCCACCAAATATAAGACTATTCTGTCATACAATTC
>CAJXAS010000184.1 GCA_913050305.1 uncultured Polaribacter sp.
TAAACACACTTTTAAAACACTGAAAATATGAGTATTATAAATGAAAATATTTATATGATTTTTTTGAAGTTTAACCATACTATCTAAAAAAGAACTCGGAAACATAAAAAACATTATAATTTCACTCCAAAAAAAATTATGATACAGCAGATTTACAAAAAAATCATCTTCCTTAATTGCTTAAATTTAATCTATCAGTTTAAGTTGTGTGCTTAAATAGCCTTTTATTCTAAAAAAAACAGCAAACTTTCCGACAGAAAAATATACTTGTATAATAAGTACATATATATATTGTATAAAAAATTGTTTTCCAATATATTTGCAAACTTAAATATTATACATTAAATGATTAAAATTACGCTTCCGGACGGAACTATTAAGGAGTTTGCTATAAATAGCACTCCAATGGATGTTGCAAAAAACATTAGTGAGGGATTTGCTAGAAACGTTATCTCTGCAAACTTTAATGGTAATACTATTGAAACCACTACTCCATTAACCACCGACGGTTCGTTAATTTTATATACATTTAATGATACTGATGGTAAAAAAGCTTTTTGGCATTCTTCTGCACACGTTTTGGCGGAAGCTATAATAAGTATGTATCCAAAAGCAAAATTAACTATTGGACCCGCTATTGATAATGGGTTTTATTATGATGTAGATTTGGGCGAAGACGTTATTTCTGATAAAGATTTTCCTACTATTGAAAAGAAATTTATAGAAATTGCTCGTGGAAAGCATGAGTTCTCTATTAGACCTGTTTCTAAGTCAGATGCTTTAGCATTATATGAAGGAGAAGAAAATCCTTATAAGTTAGAGTTAATTGAAAACTTAACAGATGGAGAAATTACATTCTGTGACCATAGTGACTTCACGGATTTATGCCGAGGAGGCCACATACCTAACACAGGAATCATAAAAGCAATTAAAGTAATGAGCGTTGCTGGAGCTTACTGGCGTGGTGACGAGAAAAACAATCAGTTAACAAGAGTTTACGGAATTAGCTTTCCAAAGCAAAAACTACTTACTGAATATTTAGAATTATTAGAAGAAGCTAAGAAAAGAGATCATAGGAAATTAGGAAAAGAATTAGAGTTATTTACTTTTTCTCAAAAAGTTGGTGCTGGTTTACCTCTGTGGTTACCAAAAGGTGCTGCTTTAAGAGGTAGACTCGAAGATTTTTTAAAGAAAGCTCAGAAAAAAGCTGGCTATGAAATGGTCATGACACCACATATTGGTCAGAAGGAATTATATGTTACTTCTGGGCATTATGAAAAATACGGTGCAGATAGCTTTCAGTCGATAAAAACTCCAAAAATGGATGAGGAGTTTTTATTAAAACCTATGAACTGCCCGCACCATTGTGAAGTTTATAACTTTAAACCATATTCTTATAAAGATTTACCAAAACGTTTTGCTGAATTTGGAACGGTTTATAGATATGAACAAAGTGGAGAATTACACGGTTTAACACGTGTAAGAGGTTTTACACAAGATGATGCACATATTTTTTGCACACCAGAGCAACTAGATCAGGAATTTAAAGATGTAATAGACTTAGTTTTATATGTTTTTGGTTCTTTAGGTTTTGAAGATTTTACAGCGCAAGTGTCTGTAAGAGATAAAAGCAACCCTGATAAATATATTGGTGATGTTGATACTTGGGAAATTGCAGAAAATGCAATTATCAGTGCAGCAACGGATAAAGGTTTAAATTTTGTAATTGAAGAAGGTGAAGCTGCATTTTACGGACCAAAATTAGACTTCATGGTAAAAGATGCTTTAGGCAGAAGTTGGCAACTTGGAACCATACAAGTCGACTACAATTTACCGAAACGTTTTGATTTAACGTATAAAGGAGCTGACAATCAACTTCACAGACCTGTTATGATTCATAGGGCACCATTTGGTTCTATGGAGCGTTTTATTGCTGTATTACTAGAACATACAGGCGGTAACTTCCCTTTATGGCTAACACCCGATCAAGTTATCTTATTACCAATCAGTGATAAATATCAAAAATATTCAGAAAAAGTACTAAAATCGTTAGAAAATTCCGAAATTCGCGCCCTCGTAGACAACCGAAGTGAAAAAACTGGTCGTAAAATACGAGATGCAGAAGTTGGTAAAATACCTTTTATGTTGATTGTTGGTGAGAAAGAAGCCATAGATGGTACGGTTTCCGTAAGGAAACATGGAGAAGGGGATATAGGTACTTTTACTATTGAAGAATTTATATCTTTAATTAAAACCGAAGAAAGTAAAATATTAAAGGAATTTTAATTAATTTTGAAGTTCGATAAAATTAAAAGGTTGAAAAACAACCATAAGTTAAATTTTAAAAATATAGGTCATAGCAATACGTAGAAGCAGGTCGAGAAGACCGTTAAGAGTAATCAAAGAAGATCAACATAGGATTAATGAAAAAATAAAATATGTTGACGAAGTTCGTCTTGTGGGCGATAATGTGGAAGTTGGTGTATATGCTTTAGATAAAGCTAAAGAACTAGCCAATGAACAGGAATTAGATTTAGTAGAAATTTCTCCTAAAGCGAAACCGCCTGTTTGTAAAATTATTGATTATAAGAAGTTCTTATATGAGCAAAAGAAACGTGAAAAATCTTTAAAATCGAAAGCAACGAAAGTTACTATTAAAGAAATACGTTTTGGACCGCAGACAGATGAGCATGATTATGAGTTTAAAAAGAAACATGCGCTAAAGTTTCTTCAAGAAGGGGCTAAATTAAAAGCATTTGTATTCTTTAAAGGACGTTCTATTATTTTTAAAGAACAAGGTCAAATTTTATTGCTAAAATTAGCCCAAGAATTAGAAGAATTTGGTAAAGTAGAACAATTACCAAAATTAGAGGGTAAACGTATGATTATGTTTATTGCTCCCAAAAAAGTGAAATAACAATCTTATAAGCAAGATAAAAACGAAGGAGAGATGCCTAAAATGAAAACCAAATC
>CAJXAS010000185.1 GCA_913050305.1 uncultured Polaribacter sp.
ATTAGATAGTTTAGCGAAAAAACCAAAAAGGATTAGACAAAAATATAAAAGAGTGCCATATCCTGGTAGAAAAATACCACTTGTAAAGAAAATTTTAAAAGGTTTGTATACGGTTGCAACATCTGTAAAACAGGGTAAAGTAAGTTATTCAGAGAATAACGGACAATATCTACCAGGTTACACGCAAGATATTGGCTTTCTCGGTGGTGCACCAACTTCATTTGCTTTTGGTAGCCAAGTAGATATTAGAAACATCGCCTTACAAAATGGTTGGCTCGTAGGACCTAGAGACCCAAATAATAGCGAGTATTACAACAAAACATATAGTAGAACACATTATAATAAATTAGATTATACATTCACATTAAAACCTATTAAAGATTTAAATATTGATGTTCGAGGGAATCAAATTAAAACTAGAGATTTATCGCAACAACTAGATGTTGTAGAAAATGGATCATCTACAGGTGCTTTAGATTTTAGCGCACCAGCTTTTGAGACAGGGAATTTTAGTACTAGTCATGCAATGATTGCAACAGCATTTACTGATGGAGATGCTTTATTTCAAACAATGAAAGAGTATAGAAGTATCATAGCAAACAGATTGGCTAAAGAAACTGGGGCACCGGTTGATGGTTTTGGAAGAAATAGTCAGCAAGTATTGTTACCAGCATTTATGGCTGCGTATTCTGGTTCTGATCCCGATAAAATAAATACAGGTTTATTCAGAAATATACCAATACCAAATTGGACTTTGCGCTACTCTGGATTCATGAAATTAGGTTTCTTTAAAAGAAACTTTAGCAGCTTTGTTATTTCTCATGGTTATAAATCTTCATACACAGTTTCTAGTTTTACCAATAATTTACAATATGATAGTGCAAATGCATTTTCAAATAGTAACTCTGCAGGGAACTATGAACCTCAATTATTAGTTTCTGCAGCTACATTGGTAGATGAATTTTCTCCTTTAATTAAACTTGACATGAAGATGCGTAATTCATTTTCTCTTAGAGGTGAAGTAAAAAGCGACAGGACACTTACTATGAATTTTAATAATAGCACTTTAACAGATATAAAAGGGACAGAATATATTCTTGGAATGGGGTATGTTTTTAAGGATGTGAAAGTAAATACTCGCTTTACAGGTAAAAAACAAACCTTAAAAGGAGATGTTAATTTAAGAGCAGATGTTTCTTTAAGAGATAATTTAACACAAATTAGGTCTGTAGATGAAGATAATAACCAAATTAGTGGTGGCCAAAGGTTATTTTCTATTAAATTTACAGCCGATTATAGATTGAGTAGTAGTTTAACAGCATCTTTTTATTACAATCATCAAACATCTAAGTATGCTATCTCTACAACTTTCCCTAGACAAGCCATAAATGGCGGGTTTAATATTATCTATAATTTAGGAGGTAATTAAATAATTAACAAAATAAATTTATTAAAATGAATATTCCATCAGAATTAAAGTATACCAAAGATCACGAGTGGATTCAGGTAGAAGGTACTATTGCAACCATAGGAATTACAGATTTTGCACAAGGAGAATTAGGAGACATTGTTTATGTAGATGTAGACACCTTAGATGACACTGTAGCTGAAGGTGAAGTTTTTGGCTCTGTAGAGGCTGTAAAAACAGTATCTGACTTGTTTATGCCCTTAACAGGAGAAGTTATTGAATTTAATGACGCTTTAGAAGATGATCCAGAATTGGTGAACTCAGACCCTTATAATAAAGGATGGATGATAAAAATTGAATTTACTGACAATTCACAACTAGAAGATTTATTAGATGCTACAGCTTATGAAATCCTGGTTAAAGGGTAAAATGTTTTTAATAGCAGTGTCTATAACCCTTAGTCTTGTGATTTTAAGCCTAATGAAAATACCTGCACATAAGTTGGGTATTACACATCTAGATAAATGGCAACATTGCTTTGCATATTTCGTATTAAGTATCTCTTGGTTAACCGTATTTTATAAAAAGAAGAAAAAACTGCTAATCGTAGTTTGCTGTATTTTATTGGGTATAATTATTGAAATTTTACAAAATAAACTAACATCTTACAGAACGGGAGATTATCATGATGTTATTGCGAATTCTCTTGGTGTTTTATTAGGTTTATTTGCGTTCAATAAGATTGGCACAAAAATTGAAGTTAAAAAACGAAAAGATTTGTAATTAACACAATAATTTAGCTAAATTAGCAAACTATTAAAAACTCTTATTCCATGGAAATAAAGAAGAATCCTAAATCGAATTTAGAAAATTACAGTAAAATATTTATGCAAATTGGTCTTGTATTAGCCTTATTTGTAACCTATGCTGCAATTGAAAAGAAAACTTATGACAAAACCACAAGTAGTTTAGGTATTGCAAATATGAATGCAATGATGGAGGAGGACATTCCTATTACTGAAAGAGTGGAACCAGTAAAACCTAAAACACCACCACCACCAGCACCTGAAAAGATAGAAGTAGTAGAAGATGAAAAGGAAGTAGAAGAAACTGTAATAGAGTCTACCGAAACAGATGAAAATGAAGCTGTAGAAGTTGAGGAAATTGTAGAAATTGAAGAAGGAGAAGAGATTATTGAAGATGTAAACTTCATGATTATTGAAGATGCACCTGTATTTCCAGGATGTAAAGGTTCTAAAAAAGAATTAAAAGACTGTTTTAGTAGAATGGTACAAAAACACTTTTCTAGAAAGTTTGATGCAGATTTACCTAACGAATTAGGTTTATCTCCAGGTAAGAAAAGAGTGTTTATTGGTTTTAAAATTGATAGACAAGGTAATATTGTTAATATTCAAGCAAGAGCACCGCACCCAAGAATTAAATCAGAAGTTATTAAAGTAATGAAAATGTTGCCTAAAATGAAACCAGGTAAACAAAGAGGGAAACCAGTAGGTGTTAGTTATAATATCCCGTTTTCTTTATTAGTAGAATAATA
>CAJXAS010000186.1 GCA_913050305.1 uncultured Polaribacter sp.
AATCCATAATAAAACTCCTGCAATTACTGGCAATAGCATTCCATTTGCTACTTGCGCAAACTTTATAATTTCTATGGGTTTTATTCCTATTGAAGAAAATAAAACACCTAAGAATAAAATTGCAATCCAAACAAATCTAAATTTTTTAGATTTCAAACCTCCAGACCAACCTAAACAGCCTTTTGCAACGTATGCTGCCGCTAAAGGCGCCGTAATTGCTGAAGTTATGCCAGCTGCAAATAAACCCATAGCCATAAAGTATTTTGCAAATTCGCCAAATAAAGGTACTAAACCTTTTGCTAAATCTGCTGCATTGGCTATCTCTGTAGTTTGTATTGCAGCCGCAGAAATGATAATTGCCATAGAAACCAAACCTCCTAAAACTATAGAGATAATTGTATCTATTCTAACCGAAGATAGATCGTCTTGCTTATGCCAACGCTCTTTTACTAAAGCAGCATGTAAGAACAAATTATAAGGCACCACAGTTGTGCCTACTAAACCTATAATTGTAAGTATACTTTTCTCTGGAAACTTTGGAACAAATAAACCTTTTAATACTTCTAAAATATTGGGTTTTGTAATAATTGCAGTTGCTACAAAAGAAACACTCATTAATAGCACTAAAGAAATTAAAGCTTTTTCTAAAAACTTATAATTGCCAATATACAAAAGAACAAATGCTATTAGACCAATAACTAAACTCATTAAATTGATAGAAATAGTACCTAAAAAAATGCTATACTTTCCTAAAGCACTTTCTAGCCCTAAAACTCCTCCACTAATATTTCCTGCTTCATACGATGCATTTCCAACTACAACGGCAGATAAGATTAAAATAGTCACAAATTGTTTTACAAATGGTGTTTTAATTTCTTCTCTAATTACCTCAGACAATCCTTTTTGAGAAATGAGACCCAATCTCGCAGCCATTTCTTGTAAAACAATAGTAGCAATTATAGAAAGTAACATTGCCCAAAGCAAATTGAAACCAAAATTTACACCCGCTAAAGTACAGAGCGTTACGGTTCCTGGACCTATAAAAGCAGCTGCAACTAATGTACCTGGGCCTATATTTTTAAAAATATTTTTAATCATTTATTAAGTCTATAAGTGCATTTCACTGTATTAAATTATTTTTCAGAAAGTTCTAAATTTTCATACACTTGTCTTTACTTTTCTGTTTTTGTAACTTCTATATTTATAAAAAACTTCCTTATTTCTTCATCATTTTTATGACTCCTTAAATATATAATTTTATATTTTAAAATGAAGATCAAAAAAAAAATCGTCTAAAAATTTCTTTTTAAACGATTTTAACAAAAACTAATGCTTCACTATAAAGCGTATCGTTGAGGACCTCCTCTTCGGATATCTTCACTAGCAACTTCTTCAAATTGTGTAAAATTTTCTCTAAAGGCATTCGATAATTTAAAAGCTGTTTTATAATACGCTTCATCATTATTCCATGTTGCTCTAGGACTTAACAATTCTGCTGGCACACCAGGACAAGTTCTTGGCTGTGCAACTCCAAAAACAGAATGAATGTGATAATCTTCATACTTATAACTTCCTAAATCACCATTTAAAACAGCAGAAATCATTGCTCTCGTATATTTTAATGGCATTCTTTTCCCTTTACCATACTGTCCGCCGGACCAACCTGTATTTATCAACCAAACGTTTACACCCGTCTCCTGCATCTTTTTACTTAGCATTTCTGCGTATTTTGTTGGGTGTAATGGCATAAACGGTGCGCCAAAACAAGCTGAAAAACTAGGTGTTGGTTCTGTAACCCCTGCCTCTGTTCCTGCAACTTTTGCGGTATAACCAGAAATAAAGTGGTATGCTGCCTGATTTGGAGTTAATTTAGATATTGGAGGTAAAACACCAAAAGCATCTGCCGTTAAAAAGAAAATATTCTTTGGGTTTTTACCTATTGATGGTTTTTGAATATTGTCTATATGATAAATAGGATAACTAACTCTTGTATTCTGAGTAATAGAAGTATCTCCAAAATCGATAATACCCTCTTTATCCAAAACAACATTTTCTAGAATTGCTCCTTTTTTAATTGCTGCAAAAATTTCTGGTTCTTGTTCTTGTGATAAGTTAATCACTTTTGCATAACAACCTCCTTCAAAATTAAAAACGGTATTTTCTTCCGTCCAACCATGCTCATCATCACCTATTAAACTTCTATCAGGATCTGTAGAAAGCGTTGTTTTCCCTGTACCAGAAAGTCCAAAGAAAATTGCTGTATCACCATCTTTACCAACATTCGCAGAACAGTGCATTGGCAATGTTTTTTTATAAACAGGTAATATAAAATTTAAAGCAGAAAAAATTCCTTTTTTAATTTCACCGGTATAACCCGTCCCACCAATTAAAGCTATTTTTCTAGTAAAATTTAAAATGGCAAAATTATGTTGTCGTGTTCCGTCTACTTCAGGATCTGCCATAAAACCAGGCGCATTTACCACGGTCCACTCAGGATCAAAGTCTTTTAACTCTGACTCTGTAGGTCTTAAAAACATATTGTAAGCAAACATATTGCTCCAAGGGTATTCGTTTACAACCCTAATACTTAGCTTGTAATTTTCGTCTGCACAAGCATAAGAGTCTCGTACAAAAATTTCTTTTTCAGAAAGATACCCAGTAACCTTATTATACAGCGCATCAAATTTTTCTGAATCAAACGGTAAATTAATATCACTCCACCAAACTTCATCTTTTGTAATGGCGTCTTTTACAATAAATCTATCTTTTGGAGAGCGTCCTGTAAACTCTCCTGTATTCACTGCAATTGCACCTAAAGAAGATGCTACTCCTTGTTCTTTTTTTAACGTCTCCTCATGTAACTCACTAGAAGTTAACTGATAACGAATTGTTGCATTTTTGATTCCTAGACTATTTAACGAAATCGATTTCGTATTTGTATCTACCATATCAA
>CAJXAS010000187.1 GCA_913050305.1 uncultured Polaribacter sp.
TCATCAACTCTGTCTTTGTTTTCTGCAGTTTTTACATCTAATTTCTCGTATTGAAAATATTCGTTTAAGTTTTTTAAAGGCCCTTTGTCTAAGAAAAATTGATATTGATCTTTAGATTCCATTTTTGGAAAAGAGTACCAAGCAGAATCTGTTGGCGTATCTTTATAAGTTCCGAATAAAGAAATAGCTCTAAAATAACTTAGTAGAAATGCGCCATTATGATGAAAATCATCAAAAAAGAAATCCCCAATACATGCTTGTGGAGATGCTGCCTTTAAAGCAGGGTGCGCTTCTATTACAGAAACGGTTGCATAATGTCCAGGATATGAAATTCCCCAAGTACCTACATTACCGTTATTATTTTTAACATTATTTATTAGCCAATCAATAGTGTCATAGGTATCTGAAACTTCATCAGCTTGTTTTGCGGTTTTATTAGGAATGTACGCACGCATATTGTCGTAAACACCTTCGCTCATCCAACGGCCACGAACATCTTGATATACCACAATATTACCCTCTTTCATTAAATGAATATTCGGTCCTATTTTAGTTTTCATCTTTTCGGCACCATAAGGCGCAGAGCTGTATGGCGTTCTTTGCATTAAAATGGGATATTCTTTAGAAGTATCTTTTGGAGAATAGATGGTAGTGTGCAATCTAGTGCCATCTCTCATTGCAATTGTTACTTCTTGTTTTGTGTAATTGTCTGCTACATATGTGTCTTGTTTGTTTTCTTCTAAAGAATTACAAGAAGTATATAGAAAAAAACTAAGAACAGTTAGCAGGATAAACTTTTTCATATTGGTTTAAATTAGTTCCTATAAAACTACGAAACTAAAAAGAGTTGGTGAAAATTCTTTTGTTAAAATGATTTTTATTATTTTACATTACCTTAAAAGTCTTCGATTCTCTGCTATTATTGCAGTAAAATAAGGAAATTGTGCGGTTAAACGGAGCTAAGAAAATTTATAAATCTTTGTATTTTTCTCTGTGCATCTTCGCGGTAAAACCCCTATTTTTGCAAACTATGCAAGATTCTAAAAAATTACAACTAACCGATTGGTTACCAACTACAAACAAGGAAGTTAAAATTCGTGGTTGGGAAGAACTAGACGTTATATTATTTAGTGGAGACGCATATGTAGACCATCCTTCATTTGGGCCTGCTGTAATTGGACGTATTTTAGAAAGTTACGGTTTAAGAGTGGCAATTGTGCCGCAACCAAGTGTTAATGATAATTTGCAAGATTTTGAAAAATTAGGAAAACCGCGTTTATTTTTTGGTGCAACCGGTGGTTGTATGGATCCGATGGTAAGTAATTATACTGCAAGTAAAAAAAGCAGAGACAAAGATGCGTATACCCCAAACGGTGATAAGGGTTTTAGACCCGATTATGCAACTTCTGTATATTCAAGAATATTAAAAGAAAAGTTTCCTGATGTGCCTGTTTTAATTGGCGGAATTGAGGCTTCTTTAAGACGTGTAACGCATTACGATTATTGGTCTGATAAATTATTACCCTCTATTCTAGAAACCTCTAAGGCAGATATGTTAGTGTACGGAATGGGAGAGCAACCTTTGCGTGAAATTGTAGAATTATTGCAGAAAGGAGTGCCTTTTTCTAGTTTAAAAAATATCAAACAAACCGCTGTTTTAATAGATCAAAAAACAGAAAAAATACCCGTTATAAAAGACTGGGAAGATGTAACTATTAATTCTCATACAGCTTGTTTAGGCGACAAAAAAACATTTGCTTCTAACTTTAAGGTAATAGAACAAGAGTCTAATAAATTAAAAGCACGAAGAATTTTACAGGAAGTAGAAGGAAAAACATTAGTTATTAATCCACCTTTTCCTACCATGACAGAAAAGGAAATTGACGGATCTTTCGATTTGCCTTTTACACGTTTACCGCACCCAAAATATGACAAGCGTGGACCAATTCCGGCGTTTGAAATGATAAAATTCTCTATTAATATTCACAGAGGATGTTTTGGTGGTTGTAGTTTTTGTACAATTTCTGCGCACCAAGGAAAATTTATTGCGAGTAGAAGTCAAGAATCTGTTTTAAAAGAGATAGATAAAGTAGCAAATATGCCAGATTTTAAAGGCTATTTGTCTGATATTGGTGGACCATCTGCCAATATGTATAAGATGAAAGGAAAAGTACAATCTATTTGCGATAAATGTGTGGCGCCTAGTTGTATCTCTCCTGTAGTTTGTTCTAATTTAGATACCTCTCATAAGCCTTTAACAGAATTATATCAAGCAGTAGACAAGCACCCGAAGATTAAAAAGTCTTTTATTGGAAGCGGAATTAGACATGATATGTTGGTTCCTGAGTTTAATAAAAATGCAGATCCAAAAGAATTGGACGCCTACACAGAAGAGGTAATGACAAAGCATGTTTCTGGGCGTTTAAAAGTAGCACCAGAACATACTTCAGATCCTGTTTTAAAGTTAATGCGCAAGCCGTCTTTTAAATATTTTCATATGTTTAAAGAGCGTTTTGATAAAATAAATATTCAGAAGAAATTAAACTTGCAATTAATTCCTTATTTTATATCTAGTCACCCAGCAAGTGAAGTAGAAGACATGGCAAACTTAGCTGCAGAAACCAAAGATATGGGCTTTCAGTTAGAGCAAGTGCAAGGTTTTACACCAACACCCATGACGGTTGCAACAGTAATTTATTATTCAGGATTTCACCCATATACTCTAAAACCAACAAGAACACCAAAAACAAAACAGGAAAGAGAAGACCAACATAAATTTTTCTTTTGGTACAAAAAAGAAAATAAAGATTGGATTCGAAACACCTTAAATAAAGTAGGGCGTTCAGATTTATTACAGGTGTTATTGCCAGAAAATAATTCTTGGAAAAAGAATAAAACAGC
>CAJXAS010000188.1 GCA_913050305.1 uncultured Polaribacter sp.
GTAAAGTTAAAAAAGGCGTTCTTAAAAGGAGTTACATCAATTCCGGCCACTAATTTGTTTGCAGGTATGTAATCATTAAAGTCTTCTAAAACATCTCTATCTATATATGTGTAAGAAGCATTTACCGTTAAAAAAGAACTTGGTACCACTTTGGTTTGTACTTCAATACCGTTAGCATCAGATGAACTGTTGCCATATGAATATGTTGTATTGTCATAAATAATAGCATTTACCTCTTTTCTATTGAAATAAACAACCCCTGCAGACAACCAATCTTTGTAGCTCGCGTCTACACCAACTTCAAAAGTTTCATTTGTTTCTGGCTTCAAATCGATGTTTCCAGAATATCCATCATATAACTGGTATAGACTTGGTGCGATAAATGCGGTGCTATAAGAGGTTAATAATTTTACAGTAGCATTGTCATCCTTTACAACAGAATACGCAAGGTTTCCATCATATACAAACTGATTTCCATACACATTGTGCATATTTAAACGACCACCAACATTGGCACTTAATCCATGCTTAGAAATGTATACAAGGCTTGCATACGGATCTAAGGTATTAAAATTAGCGACCTCTTTATCTATGGTTCCAAACGGGTTTTCACTTTGATTGCTGTGCTCTTGATAATTTACCCCTGCAATTAATTGAAATTGATTTGAAAATTCATATTTATTAACCAGGTCTAAAAAAAGACTGTTTCCCTCAAATTGATAGTTGTCTAAGGTATTTGAAAAAGAATTGAACTGATTTAAACCTCTTTTCACTGAATTGACCGCAGCCAATAAATACAATTGTCCTTTTGTATAGGTATAGCTGGGTTTCACACCTACTCTCAATTGTTCTTGATTTCCAGTATTCACTTCACTGTCGGAGAATGCTCCCCCATCAAAATCATATTCAAATGCGTCAAAATTTAAAAAGGTTTCAACCGATACTTTTTCATTGATTTGATACCCCAACTTTAACAAGCCGTTTTTACTATAAAAAGAATCCGCTTCAAATTCAGTATCCGTTGTACTTTTTGCGGAAGACATTCCGTCTACGCCGGTCAAACTAAAAGAACTTAAAAAAGTAAAGTCGCCAATAGTTCCACTAATCGTTGCGTTCTGATTTATATCAGCACCCATATTTCCAAACGAATCTGCAGTGTTATTCGTTCCTAAACTTGTTTCAAAAGAACCCGAGATGGTATCTTTTGAAGCTTTCTTTAAAATAATATTAATAACTGCAGTTGCAGCGCCCGAACCATATAAGGTTGAAGAGGCTCCTTTTAATATCTCAATACTTTCTATTTGGTGCACAGCAATTAAGCGCAAATCAAATTCTTGATTGATGGCTGCTTGATCGGTAACCGGAACTCCATCGATCAATACTAAAACCTGTCTACTTCTACCCCCTCTAATATTAATACTTCTGGGTTCCGTAGGATTTGAATTCACACCTTTTACATCTATTCCTGCAATAGTGTTTAATATTTCAATTACGGTTTTCCCTGCATTTTGCTGCAGTTCTTTTTGCGTAATTTTGTGAATTACCTTTCCTGTGTTTTCTTTTTTAAGATTGAACTTTGTAGCGGTAACCACTACTTCTTGTAAGGTTTCTACTGCAACTTTTTTTTGTGCAAACAATGTTGTGCTGACAAGACTGCATGCCAAAACACCAACAATAATAAATTCTTTTTTCATTTTTAATAAATTTGATTTACAATAAATCAGGTGAATTTCGTGTACGAAAATAGTATAGTACATAAACCTCTATCCCGAAAGTTTTTAACTCGTGATTTCTGGCAGGTTTCCTGACTTGCGTCTTGTAACAAACCTTCCCAACAATACCTTGTCAGTGGTAAAAGAATAGTTACAAGCTTACTAGCTTACAGTTGCGGGAACAGCTCTGGAATTTAACCAGATTCCCTTTTAATTTGACATCGCAGTAAGGCGAGATCAAAACCAAAATCAAGACAAATGTACTTTATAAATTGAGTTTACAAAACATTTTTGTAATCTTGTTTAATAATTTAATTTTAAACATGAAATTAGCATCTTATTCATTTTTCTTATTACTTGTTATATTCTCTTTTTCCTGTAAAAAAGAAATACTCAAAGAGACCACTGCACCTATCTCAAAAAGCACAATTAAATATGCAAAAGGGTTTGATATTGTATTTGTAAACGGTTTAAAAAAACTGATGCTTAAAACAGGTTACCAAAATGCTACAACTATTTTTGAATATCTAATTCTTAATAAAACAGCTAAGAAAGCTAGTTTAAATAATCAAACTATTCAAGTACCTATAAAAGAAATAGTAGTTACCTCTACCACGCACATACCAATGGTAGAATTGTTAAATGAAGAATCTTCTATTGTTGGTTTTCCACATACAACTTATATCTCTTCAGAGAAAACAAGAGCTTTAATTGACGCAGGAAAAATTAAAGAAATTGGAAAAGAAAGCTCATTAAACACAGAGATTTTATTGGATTTACAGCCAGAATTGGTGGTAGGTTATAGTATTACATCTGCTGATAAAAGTTTAACTACAGTTCAAAAATCTGGTATTTCTGTAATTTATAATGGAGATTGGTTAGAAGAAACCCCATTAGGAAGAGCAGAGTGGATTAAGTTCTTTGGTGTCTTGTATAATAAAGAAAAACAAGCAGATAGTATTTTTAATGCAATTGAAACCAATTATTTAAAAGCCAAAAAAATTGCTTTAAAAGCAACTGTAAAACCAACAATTTTGTCTGGGGCTATTATGAGCAAAGATATTTGGAATTTACCTGCAGGAGAAAGCTTTGTTGCCCAATTTCTGAAAGATGCAAATCTTAATTATTTATGGAAAGATTCTAAAGGAAAAGGAAGTTTGTCT
>CAJXAS010000189.1 GCA_913050305.1 uncultured Polaribacter sp.
AATTTCAACCAAGAAGTTTTAATCTTGGACTTTCGAAAATTGCTTTTGAAAAGACACAAGGTTTTTCAAAAATGAAAAATGGAGAAGATATCGATTTAACTTTTCGTCTTTGGGAAAACAAATTTGACACACAACTTCTAGAAAAGGCATTTGTATATCATAAACGTAGAAGTTCTTTAAAACAGTTTTTTAAACAGACTTTTGGTTTTGGAACTGCAAGGCCTATTTTGAATAAAAAACATCCAGAATCTGCAAAGTTTACTTATTGGTTTCCTAGTTTGTTTATTGTAGGGTTTGCTATTAGTCTTATTTTAGCAATTTTTGGGTACATCCCAATCCTATGTTTCTATGGTGTCTATTTTTGTTTAATATGGACAGACTCATTGTTCAAAAACAAAAATTTATTTGTTGCTTTTCTAAGCATATTAACTTCATTAACTTCATTTACAGGTTATGGTTTAGGTTTTTTACAATCGCAATTATTTACTAAGAAATAGCGTGTTAATTAACATAGAAAGTGAGGATAAACTTTTAAAAAAAACTTCTCTATATGATTACATAGATTAAATTTTAATAGTTTTATGCGCAATTCCTTTATAATATTTACTTCAGTTAAAGTAGATAATTTCTTTCCTGTTAGGTGTTTTTTATAATATTTAAAATTTCTTTAATCTTTGTAACATCAGATACTGTTGGTTCAGTTGAATTTAAATCTATATTTATCTTAGATATTATTTTCGATGCTGAACTATGGATTTCTTGAAATCCGGCTTCTTTAAAAAGTTTAACGTTCTTTGAGTTAATTCCACTTCCTGGAAGGATTGTGATTTTCCCATTCGCAAGTTGGTTTAATTCTTTTAGCAATTCAATCCCATTTTCTGCTTTTTCTTGGCTACCGGAAGTTAAAACCCTATCAATCCCTAATTCGATTAAGGTTTGTAAAGATTTTTTAGGATTAGAAAGGCAATCAAAAGCTCTATGAAACGTAAAAGATAATGGTTTAGAAAGTTCAATAAGCTCTTTTGTTCTTCCAATATCAATTGAATTATCAACATTTAAAATTCCACAGACTATACCATTAAAACCATATTCTTTGCAGCGTTTAATACTTTCTTTCATCAATGAAAATTCATTTTCAGAATAGTTGAAATCACCACCTCTAGGTCGGATTAAAACATAAACGGGAATTGTAATATTTTTAGAAACTTTTTCAAGTAATCGATTAGGGGGCGTAATTCCGCCAATAGTAAGGTTAGAACAAAGTTCAATCCTGCTAGCACCTGCGTTTTGAGCATTAATAGCAGATTGATATGAGTTTGCACAAATTTCTAGAATCATGTTTCTTTCTTTGTAATTCTGAATGTTGCGGAATCACTAAAAATAGATTCCTTTAATTAACTTGTAAAATACATTTTATTCAATAATTATCTCATCAATAAAAGTCCATGCCTTATGACCTGAACCTTGTCTACCTTCTTCAATAATTCCATAATTAGGAATGGTGATTTTTAATTGAGTAGATTTTAATATTTCATTTTTTGGATACCATTGAGCTATATTTAAATTAAAATCGACCAAGAGGTTACCTGTATTTTTTACACTATTTTTTGATGATATAGTTTTTCCGTTTTCTAAATTTAATTCTAAATAAACTGTTTTTGGGGCATAAATCCATTGTCCATTTCCGTTATAAAAACGTGTAGAAATATTGTTAATTTCTGTAGGCGAGTCGAAATTAATCGTAATTTCTAAATCTTCACCAGAAAACCCTAACCATTCTTTATCTCCGTAACGTTTATCACTTCCAGAAATACCATTAATTAATGCCTTTTTTCCTCCAGCATTGTATGCTTTGTCTGGTTCGACATTCAATGAAATTTGTTTTCCAACAGCTTTATGCATTTTTATTTTTTGTTCGAAAATTAAACCCAATTGTTTTTTAGAGGTGTTAAAAATAGCCGCTTTAATGCTTGTATCAGTATTTATCTTTATTGGTTTTTTGTACTCAAAACCTAGTAAATAGGAAGGTTTGGTTCCATCTAAAGAGTATATTATTTTTTTTCCTGTGGTTGTTTCTAGCTTGTAAGTAAGCTGTCCGTTCTTATTTACTAATTCACCTTTTATTTCGTACAAATGATTTGAATAATTCACATTCATTACTTCTAATCTTTTTTGAAAAGATTCTAAGCGATCCACAAAATTTTTATAATTTTTATTTTTTTTGCTGCTCCAAACAACTTCCGCTAAAGCAATTGCTCTTGGAAAAACCATATATTCAACTTTTTCTGCAGTTTGCATATATTCTGTCCAAACATTTCCTTGCGCCCCCAAAACATATTTACTTTCTTCTTTAGTTAGTTCCTCTGGAATTGGATTAAAACTGTAAACTTTTTCTAAAGGAAGAAATCCGCCAATTGCCAAAGGTTCGTTTTCGCTATCAGATTGATAATGATCAAAATAACAATGAGAACCAGGTGTAAGAATTACATTGTGCTGTTGTTTAGCAGCCTCTACCGCACCTTTGGTTCCTCTCCAAGACATTACAGTAGCATTTGGTGCCAAACCACCCTCCAGAATCTCGTCCCAACCAATAATCTGTTTTCCTTTGGAGTTAATGTATTTTTCCATTCTGCCAATAAAGTAACTTTGCAAGCCGTGTTCATCTTTTAAGTCTTTTTCCTTGATAAGGTTTTGACAATGTTCACATTCTTTCCATCTAGTTTTGGGAGCCTCATCTCCCCCAATATGAATGTATTTCCCAGGAAATAATTCAATTACTTCATCAATTACATCTTCTAAAAATTGAAAAGTACTTTCTTTAGAGCAATAAATATCTTCGAATACCCCCCATTTAGTTGCA
>CAJXAS010000190.1 GCA_913050305.1 uncultured Polaribacter sp.
TACCGTATTTAGAAAAAATGAGTACGTTAAAATATTATGCAAAAACCAATATTGGTAGTAGACCAAGCAAGCGTGGTGGATCAGATAAACTAGATTTCTCTGCCTTAAGAGCCATTCCTTTTGTAGGAAGTTGGAGCCAGCTAAAACAAAATGTTCCTGGATTTTTTGGTCTAGGTACTGCACTTAAAAAATATGAAGATGCAAATAGATTTGATGAAATTATTGCCTTTTATAATGCTTCAGATTTCTTTAAAACGTTGCTAGAAAATAGCATGATGAGTTTAACCAAATCTTTCTTTGAATTAACCGCATACATGGCAGACGATGCTGAGTTTGGAGAATTTTGGAAATTAATTTTCGAAGAGTATAAAACAACAAAAAGATTGTTATTAAAACTTACGGGACATAAAGAGCTTATGGAGAATTTTCCTGTAGGGAAAGCATCTATTGAAATTAGAGAAAAAATTGTTTTACCACTGCTAACCATTCAACAATTTGCCTTGAAAAAAATTCAAGAACTACAAAAATCTGAAGAGAATACAGAGGAACTAGAAGTATATGAAAAAATAGTGATGCGCTCTCTATTTGGTAATATTAATGCTAGCAGAAACTCTGCCTAAGAAAACAGTGTATTTCTTTTATTCATAGTTAAAATTAAAATGCAACCATAATATGGTTGCATTTTTTTGGATCTAAAAAGTATGCTTAATTATTTTGAAAATGCAAAATAAAAGCGCCCAATAAGATTATAATAATAAAAACTATGTTTTTTTTAGATAGTTTTTCTTTAAAAAAGAAGGCACTAAATAAAATGGTTGTTAAAGGTGCTGCCAAAAACAAGAGGCTAGCAATAATAGGGTTCGTCTGCTTTAAACCTAAAAAACTGAATAGAATTGCAAAAAAAACAACAATACTCATGAAGGCTATTTTTTTGAAATAAGTTTTTAACTCTATTTTAATTGATCTAATTTTTGCTTTTTTAAAAGTGAAAAACAAACCAACCAGAAAGACAATAGATTCTTGGTTTGCAATGATTAACAAAGGAGAGAAATCTAAATTTAAATTTTTCCAATGCAATATGGCTGAAAAGCTGTAACTAAAAGTCATTAAAAGTAAAACTAGATGCTGTTTAAGAGTTATTCTTAATTGCGTCTGCTTGTTACTAACAATAAAACAAACAAAACCAAAGACAATGACTACCAAACCTAATAAAGATTCTTTAATTGGAACTGTATCAAAAATCCACAAATATAAAATTGTAAAAACAACACCCAATAAATTATAAATTCCTAACCATTGCAGCGATGCTTTTTTAATAACTGTTAGCATACTAAACAATCCTAAAACACCAAACAGAGAACCCGTAGTAATTTTAATAAAATCTGAAATAGAAACATTCTCTATTGTAAAAAAAAATAATAAAATTCCTATTGAAATTGTGCTTGTAAAAAAAGCACGATAAGCCACTAAAAAAGGAATAGAGGTAGCTTTTAAGTTTTTTTTCCACAATACATTATTGTAAGAAAATAGTAAAACAGATAGCATAATAAAAATCATATAATACTATTTAATTTAAAAGGTGTTTTTTTGAAATTTCTAAAAACTTAATGAAGCCAGTTTTTAGAACCAGTTTTTCTAAAATTAAAAATGATGCAGTATTTGTAATCTCGTCACCTTCTAAATGACTTATTTTTATTTTAGTTTGGTAATAAAACAATGCTACATAATCATAATAACCTAATTCAATCTTATCTAAAACTACCAATTCTAAATTTCCTTTTGCCATAGAAATATTATTAGCATACCAATTTATATTAGCTAATGCTATTAAATAGATAGAACTCACGGTATTATCAGACCAATAATCCGATTCAAAAATTTGTTCATAGAACTTGTCTGATAATTTGGTAAGTATTTTATATTCTTCTTTTATCAGCAATGCAGGTATTACTTCTTCTAAAAACCAAGAAACCTTTGTTGTTTTGCATTCTTTAAATAATTCTTTTTTTAACGAGCTATCAACAGCACTAGATAGCATAATTTTATAACTGTAGAACCTTCCTTTTAAAACCGGATTAAAGGTGCTAAAAGTTTCAGGTCTTTTAATATCTTGATTTTCACAAATACCCTCTGTATAGAACTGTCTATAAAATTCCATTAATGCCACAAAAAACAAATCTGATTTGACAGGAGATTGCTTTTTAATTAACATTAATACTTTAAAGTAAATACCTCTTAAATGAGAATAATCAATATATAATAGAGGTACAGTGTTTCTAAAACTTTCGTGCTTTATTAAATCACTATAAATAGTTAGTGCCCTTTTTTCATTTAAACTATAAAAACTATGCGTTATAATAGTTGCAAACTTGAGTAACTCGCTAAATTTAGGTTTGCTTAATTCTATCTTTTCAAAAAGCTTATTTAAAGTATTTAAATTATTTTTCTGAATTAAATTCGATATAAAATAAGCTACAAAAATAATATTTTTATTATAAAGTATTCCTGTATTTATTGTCTGGATTCCCTCTTCATTTAAATCATTAGTTTGCTGTATTAAAAGTAATTGTTGCTGAAAATACCACTCATCAAAATTCAATTTATTATTTAAATAGTTTGTAAATGAAGAGAATTCTAAATAATATGCAAGCGTGTTTAAAGTAGAAATACTAGGTTTTGTCTTATTTAAAAAACCAAATAAACGACGGAGTGTATTATACCCAATTTTTAAATTATTAGTAGATTCTATAGCCTCCTTTAAATATTTAATATCTCCGACATTGTTAATAATAATATTAGATTTTTTTTGAACATCTATTAATAATTGGGAATGGTCTAAATTC
>CAJXAS010000191.1 GCA_913050305.1 uncultured Polaribacter sp.
CATGAAAGAATGGATATTAAATATTTTCCTTCTACCAGAGAATACACACAACTTTACGGAATAAATCAAGAAATTTTAGACAACCTTGGGAAGAAAATTGTAATCATGCACCCCGGACCTATAAATAGAGGTGTTGAAATTACCAGTGATGTTGCAGACTCTAATGATTCTATTATACTAAACCAAGTAGAAAATGGTGTTGCAGTTAGAATGGCAGTTATCTATTTACTAGCACAACAGATAAAAAGATAAAATGCAAATAAAAGAAGCAACCAATTACACGCTCATATCTTCTGATGAAGATTCATTTAAGGAATTTCAAACATCCGTATTTAAAAAAATAAATGATTTTGAGAAAAACCACTTAATAGTTCAAATTTCTGAAGAACTAAACATAGATAAGAAAGATTTTTTATTATTTTTGAAAATAGCAGAACAAAAAAAAGAAAATGGCACCTCTTTTGTAGTTCTGAATTCGTCGGTTAACGCAGATGATTTCGCTGAAAACCTTAATATTGTTCCTACTTTGCAGGAAGCAGAAGACATCTTAGAAATGGAAACGATAGAAAGAGAGTTAGGATTTTAAAAAACAGTAGATGACTAAAAAGTTACTTTTTATTTTACTTTTATTAATTTCTTTTATTGGGTTTTCGCAAGAAAAAACACTAGAGAGCTTATCTACTGCGCCCAATCCATTTACAAATACTACTCAAATTGCATTTTCCTCCTCATTCGATTCCTCTATTGAATTAACAGTTATAAATATTCTTGGAACAACAGTGTTTAAGAAAACCTACAAAACTAAAGTTGGTAAGAACATCATACCTTTTTATAAAAATAATTTAGCGCCAGGAATGTATATCTACAGCATACAATACAGCAATAATATAATATCTAAACGTTTCGTTATCAAATGATACAACTTACAATACTAGGTTGTCATTCTGCAACACCGCGCGTACATGCTTATCCAACTTCACAATATTTAGAGATAAATAACAATCATTTTTTAGTAGACTGTGGTGAAGGTACACAGCGTCAAATGCGAAAATATAAAGTAGGGTTTTCTAAAATAAATCATATTTTTATTTCGCACTTGCATGGTGATCATTTTTATGGCTTAGTTGGCTTACTTTCTACTTACGGTATTTTAAGCAGAGAAAAAGAAATGCATATTTTTGGTCCAAAAGGAATTAAAAAAGCGACTTTACAAATGCTTAAAATCTCTGAATCTCATGCAAAATTTAATATGGTTTTTCATGAGCTATCTTCTAAAGAAAGTGAACTTATTTATGAAGATGATAAGGTTACTATTCATACCATTCCGCTAACGCATAGAGTGTATACAAATGGTTATTTGTTTACAGAAAAGTCAAAACCTAGAAAACTAAACATGCTTAATATTAGCGGGTATGCAGAAATAGATAAGGCTGATTATTTAAATATCAAAGCGGGTAGGGATATAACATTATCTTCTGGCGAAGTGATACCAAATACTTTATTAACCATAGATCCAACGAAACCATTAAGCTATGCTTTTTGCAGTGATACAAGCTACAAACCAAACATAGTTCCCATTATAAAAAATGTAGATTTATTATATCATGAAGCTACATTTTTAAATGACAGACAAGATTTAGCTAAAAAAACGAAACATTCAACTTCTATTGAAGCTGCTCAAATTGCCAAAGAAGCAAATGTTGGGCAATTAATTATTGGACATTATTCAGGAAGGTACCCAGATACTTCTTTATTTAAGAAAGAAGCAGAAACAGTTTTTAAAAATGTTTCTTTAGCAAAACCAGGAGCTGTTTTTAAAATAAACGAACCCTAATATTGATTGATTGCTAACAAAACCAAAGTACACGCAACCTCACTCTCTATATTATTTTCTTGCAATAACTTTACAAAGTCCGTATTCTCTGTACCCGGATTAAAAATAACTCTTTTGGGTTGAAGACTAATGATATAATTATAATACTCTTCTTGCCTTTTCGGATTTAAATACAAAGTAACAGTATCTATATTTTTATATGGAATCATTTCAGTATCAATAGTAATAGCAGCAACTTTACCTTTTCTTAAACCAAAAGCAACCACTGGTATACTATTTTCTTTTAACTTATTAATTGCTTTAAAAGAATATCTATCCTCTTTTAAAGAAGCACCTAAAACTAAAGTCTTTTTCTGCATTATATTTATTTTTCTACTTATTTGATGCAACGTCAATTGAAGCTGCAATAGCAATTACTATATTTAATAAACAGAGTAAACCAATAAAAACTAAATTTAAGCTTTCATTTTCAAATGAAATAATTCCAGATAATTTATTCAGCACAAAAAAAAACAATGCAATATTTGATAGTAGTAAAATAAGTTTATATTTTTTCTTCATTTTCTGATTTCAAATTAAAACAATAATCTAACCTCTTCTGCCCATTCTGTTATTTCTCATTTCTACCATTTTATTACGAACCGTTTTAGTGTAGTCTTTTTTTGTAATTTCCTTTCCTTTGTCTGGTGCCTCTATAGCCACTGTTTTTTCTTTATTAAGTACAATTTCTGTACACAAAAGCGTAGTGTTGGCTGCACTTACCTCCAAGATTAAACCTGGTAAACCCCAAAATTCTGCTGGTCCTTGAGCAATTGGTATTTGTGGCGTATACCAAGCCTCTACTATAATCATTTTTTCTTCTGGTTCTTTTACGGCCTCTTCTTTATCATTATCAGTATTTAAATCACTCCAAGAAAAATTATACCAATTTAATTCTGCAGTAGGCACAAAAGCTTTTGCTTTATAACAGGTATACTTTCCAATTTTTTTAGTTTCTG
>CAJXAS010000192.1 GCA_913050305.1 uncultured Polaribacter sp.
AAAAAAAATTGTTTTAATATCTTTTGCTTTTTTAATACTTAATATTTCCTGAAAATTATCAAAAGGATCTTTTGTTATTTTTAAAATTACAGTTAGTCGATTCCAAATATTAAATAATCTCAATTTAAATAAATCGGTTGCAAAACCACCTACAGTTCTAATAAAATTTTTATACTTATAAGCAAAAGCATTATCTATATCTATTGTAGAAACGTATTCATAAGACCGCTCTTGGTACTTATAGTTTGGAAACTTTTTCTTTATTATTGCTAATAGCTTAAACGCCCAAATGTCTACCACTGGTTTTTCTAGAAAACCATTATTGTAGGCTAAACTTTCTGGTGCTGTATAACGCCCGTGCACGTCCTTTACATGCGGTAAATATTCTTCATATCTAGAAATCAAATAAAAACTTGCTGCAAAAAGATCAAAAGGAACGGCAGATTTACTACCTGCTCCAAAAAAACAAGGAACCTCTTCCCATTTTTGAATATTTATCTCTAGGTCATTTACGCCTTGTTCAAATAATAAAGCATTGCTTTTTATAAAAAATTCATTTCCCAAAGGTGCTTTTGTATAGGTTAGTTTCGGTCCGCTATATGCAACAAACTCGTCAATTTTTGTTGTAAAACTGACAGGAATTAATAGCGTTCTCGTTAAAATATGTCTAAATATATAACGAACTCTGGGAGTAATTTTATGTGTGTAAACTAATATCATTTGTACTTTAGTTGTCCGTTTTTAGCTGTATAATTATTTCTTTGTATTTTCAATTATAAAAATAATTGTATTTATCATTTCAACAATCCTTCATCTGCAAAGCTAAAATAAGCTTTTTCGGTAATAATTAAATGGTCTAAAAGTTTAATATCTAAAGTAATTCCTGCTTCTTTAATTTTTTGAGTCAAATGTTTGTCCGCATTGCTTGGTTGTAATTTACCAGATGGATGATTATGACAAACGATGATACCCACCGAAGCTATTTCTAAAGCCATTTTAAATACTAGCCTTATATCTACTATAGTTGCAGTTAAACCACCTTTACTAATTTGAGATTTAGCAACTACTTTATTTGCATTGTTTAAAAATAGCACCCAGAATTCTTCATGTTCTAAATCTCCAATAATAGGTTGCATAAGATTTGCAACATCTTTACTACTGGTTATTGTAGGCTTTTCTAGTGCGACTTCCAATTGTCTTCGCTTTCCTAGCTCTAGTGCAGTAATTATGTTTATAGCTTTTGCATCTCCAATACCTTTAAATTCCGTTAGTTTTTTAACAGATAGTTTTGCAAGTTCATTAATGTTTCCATTTACCGAATTTAAAATCCGTTTCGCCAATCCTACTGCACTTTCATCTCTATTTCCAGAACCAATTAAAATAGCAATTAACTCTGCATCAGATAGCGCTACTTTTCCTTTAGCTATCAATTTTTCTCTAGGCCTATCGTCTAAAGCCCAATGTTTTATTGTGAACTTTTTCATACATATTTTTTTATAAATATACAAAATAGGGGTTTAGATTTCTGTCTATATTTGACAATATGAAAAGAAAAATCAATTTTTAAAAAACAATTTGCAGACTTTCGTATCTTCGCAACTTATATTCTATCTATTTTAAATATGAAGATTATTATAGCAGGTGCTGGAGATGTTGGTTTTCATTTAGCAAAACTACTTTCTTATGAATCTCAAGATACTTATATCATCGATTTTGATGGTGACAAACTAGACTATTTAAATAGTCATTTAGATGTTATTACTAAAAAAGGAGATGCAACATCAATTAAGCTTTTAAAAGAAATTGGTATCGATTCTGCAGATTTATTAATTGCAGTTACAGAGAGCCAGAATACAAATTTTACCATTTCGGTGATTGGAAAATCTTTAGGTGCTAAAAAAACAATTGCTAGAATAGACAACCCAGAGTTTTTAAATGATTGCGAGGTAGACTTTAAACAATTTGGTTTAGATTTCATGATATCGCCTCAAGAATTGGCAGCCAATGAAATAAAGATGTTGCTAAATCAATCTTCTTTTAATGACACTGTAGAGTTCGAAAAAGGTCTTTTTAATGTAATGGGAACTTCTTTAACCTATAAATCTCCATTAGTAGATTTAACAGTAAAAGAGGCAAAACAGAAATTTAAAAACATAGATTTTATCACAATTGCTATCAAAAGAGCAAATGTTTCTCAAACGATTATACCAAGAGGAGACACTACATACCAAGTAAATGATCAGGTTTATTTTTCTGTACCCAGCTACAACATGAAAGACTTGTATCCAATAATTGGAAAGAAAAAATTTGATATAAAAAATGTAATTATCCTTGGAGGGAGTAGTATTGGAAAGAAAACAGCAAGAAACTTGTGCCAAGAAGGATTCAATATTAAACTAATAGAAAAAGATAAAGAAAAAGCAGAAAGTCTTGCAGAAGAATTGGATAACGTTCTAGTTATTAATGGTGACGGTACAGACTTAGAATTGTTAGAAGAAGAAAATATTAGAGAAACAGATGCATTTATTGCCGTAACAGGTAACTCTGAAACCAATATTATGTCTTGCCTTGTAGCAAAATCTAAAGGTGTTAAGAAAACAATAGCTTTAGTTGAAAATATGGATTATATTGAGATTTCTCAAACAATTGGTATTGAGTCTTTAATCAATAAAAAACTTATTGCAGCGAGTAATATTCTAAGACATATTAGAAAAGGTGAAATTTTAGCCCTAGCAAATTTACATAATATAGATGCTGAAGTTTTTGAATTTGAAGTACAGCCAAATGCGAAAGTTACAGAGAAGCCTATTA
>CAJXAS010000193.1 GCA_913050305.1 uncultured Polaribacter sp.
TTATTTTTTGTAAAAAAAGACATTATGCTTTAGAAAATATTGATTTAAAAAACACATAAGAAAAGCCAACGAAAAGCATTAAATGAAAAGGAAATAATCCAAAATCTCCTCCTTGGTCTCCCACAATAAAAGCACTGTACATCCCAAATACAAAATAGATCGCTAATAAGCCTTCTAAAACAACATGAACAGATGGTTTTTTCTTGATGTATTTATTAGACTTCCAACCATCTTTTATGTTCTTAATATTAAATTTTGGGGTTCTTACAAATTCACTTTTTTTACCCAAATGGCCCTCTAATACGGCAACAGTATTGTGTAAAGAAAATCCCATTGCAATTGAGAAGAAGGTTAAAAAGGCACCTATATACTTCATAAATTTAATGAATCCTCCACCATAAATATTTTTATACATATGCCAATAACACACAAAAAATATCAATGAACTAATGACAAAGAAACTCATCACGTAGAAATAATATTTTAAATGAGCATATTCATTTTTGATGTATAACATAGGGATGCTCAAGACTGCTACCAAAAAAATACAGGTAAACATAGAGCTGTTTAATAAGTGTAATAAACTATGTATTTTAGTTCTAAAAGGAACATTCTTACTTGTTATTACACGCCTCATCATTTTCTGAAAATTCTCTGCTCCACCCTTGTTCCATCTAAACTGTTGAGATCTAGCAGCACTAATTACAACCGGTAACTCTGCCGGAGTAACTACTTTTTCTAGATATTTAAATTTCCAATCTTTTAATTGTGCTCTATAACTTAAATCTAAATCTTCTGTTAACGTATCACCTTCCCAATTACCTGCATCATAAATACATTCTTTACGCCAAACACCTGCAGTACCATTGAAATTTATAAAATGACCTTTGCTATTTCTTCCAACTTGTTCAAGTGTAAAATGAGCGTCTAAAGCAAAAGCTTGAATTTTTGTTAGTGTAGAATAATCTCTGTTTATATGACCCCATCTTGTTTGTACAACACCAATCTCTGCATCTTTAAAATAAGGAACAGTCTTATATAACCATTCTTTTTGAGGTAGAAAATCCGCGTCAAAAATGGCAATAAATTCACCTTTTGCGATTTTTAACCCTTCCTTTAAAGCACCCGCTTTAAAACCTTTTCTGTTGGTTCTTCTAATATGTTGAATATCGATTCCTTTTTCTTGAATTTCTTTGATCTCCTTTGCAGTCATTTCTACAGACTCATCTGTAGAATCATCTAAAACTTGTATCTCTAATTTATCTAAAGGATATTCTAATTTTGCGATGTTCTTTAACAAGCGCTTCATTACATATAACTCGTTGTAAACAGGTAATTGTATGGTTACATATGGAATTTCATCAGTGTTAGAGAAATTAAATTGTGGAGAGTTGTCTTCTTTGTTTCTGAATTTCAAGTAATTGAGTAGCAGGTTTAATTGTGCTATTGCATACATGAAAATAAGTAATAAGCAGATTGTGTAAACTGCTATGATTAAGTATTCTAAAACCATTATTTAAAACTATATTTAAAAATCCAACTTAGAATTTTTACTCCTGCAAAGATAGACCCTTTTATGGTACCTGAAACTTTTGACACACCAATTCTGTTTCTATATTTCATCGGCACTTCTACATAGGTTAGTTCTTGTTTTAGTGCTTTTAATTGCATTTCAACTGTCCAGCCATATGTTTTATCTTGCATTTTTAGTGCTAATAATTTATCGTATTTTATGGCTCTAAAAGGACCTAGGTCTGTAAATTTTGCACCAAAAAACAGTTTCATTAAAAAAGTTGCTAACCAATTACCAAAAACTTGTTGAGGAGTCATAGAGCCGGTCTCACGTGATTTTTTTACACGTGACCCAATTACAAAATCGATATTATCATTAATAATAGGGGCAATGATTTCTATTAATTGTTCTGGATAATCAGAATAATCGCCATCTAAAAAAACAATAATTTCTGGTTTGTTTTTTTGTTTACTCACGTAATCCATTCCTTTTAAACAAGCAAAACCATAGCCTTTTTGATTTTCTTTTAAAACGGTAGCACCTGCATTTTTTGCATTAATTTCTGTATTGTCTGTCGAATTATTACTTATAACAATTATTTCATCAACGATTTTCGGAATGTCATTAACAACATTTGCAATAGAATCTTGCTCATTGTAAGCAGGTATAATTACTTTTATGATAGGTTTCATTTTATCTTAAATCATTTAGATTATTCTCTTCATTAAACGAAGAGAAATCTTTCCATTCTTTAAATTTGGACGCTTTTATCAATCTATGCTTTTGAATATTTTTAAATTGATATTTAAGCTGTAAAAATACCAATATTTTATGACTAAATGAATTTGTTTCTTTAGGGTGCTGTTTTTTGATAGAACTTCTAGAAGGCTATTTTTTGATTATTTTAAAGCCACCTGTCTTCTTTTCTTTGTCCGTTTTGTAATTTTTCTTTTTTAGAAAAAATAATCAAGTTCAGCAAGACATGCTGTATTTTAATTAGCATTGGTTATTTAGCTTGCAATTGCAATACTATAAAATTATTTTTTATTTACAAGTCCCATTAAATCCAAATCATTTCCTAATAAAATTTCAGTAGGATTAATTCTCCCATCTTCAGGGCCATTTTCTAACTTTAAAACACCTCTTGGGCAAACAGCAGAACAAACTCCACAACCTACACAACTAGAACGCACAATGTTTTCACCTTTTTGTGCATAGGCTCTTACATCGATTCCCTGCTCACAATAAGTAGAACAGTTTCCACAAGAAATACACTGTCCTCCATTTGTTG
>CAJXAS010000194.1 GCA_913050305.1 uncultured Polaribacter sp.
GAGGGACCGTATAAGTATGTTAAACCAGAATCTGTGTAATAATCTAAATGATTAGAAATTAAATTATGTTCAGGATTTACAACGGTAACTCTTGTGGTTGCTGTAAATTTCTTTGTTTCTAAATAATAGTTTCCGTTTTTACTTTTTAAGGTATTGGTTTTATCCTTTATGGTAGCATAACTTTGGTAGTACAATTTCTGGTTTAACCGATCAAATTGTAAGGTATCTGAAGTTAATATCATTTCAGGATCCTTTAAAACCACATTTCCCCAAGACAAGGCTTGTTTAAAATTCGCATCATAATCTAGATAATCACTTGTTTGTATGATGGTATCTCCTTGATTTACAACCACATCTTCTAGGGCTTTAAAGAAGTTTTCTTTTTGATAAAACAAGGCTTGTTTGCAGGTAAGAACAGCACCTGCATGTATCATTTTAACGTTACCAATTAGAATAGTTGCACCAGGATATTTTTCTTCATCTACATATTGTTGTTCTGCAGAATAAATCATTTTTTTAGATTGTGAAAAACCCAAAAAATTGATTAGAAGGAAAGTGAATATAATTAGTTTGTTCAAAAGGTATATTTTAAACAAAAATACAGAAAAGATTACCTCTTAACTATTAAAGAAAAGTAAAAAATAAATTAATTACATTGTATTATAATAAAAAAGCATCTTTTAGGATTCTAAAAGATGCTTTTTATATAATTATATAAAATTTAATTATCTAACAATTGTTTGTTTTCTATCTGGACCAACAGAGACAATCTTTACAGGAACGCCCGTTTCTTTTTCTATAAAAGCAACGTAATCCATTAGATTCTTTGGCAACTGCTCTGCAGAAGTCATTTTTGTTAAGTCTTCATCCCATCCTTTAAACTCAGAATAGTTTACAGAAACATTTTCTGGTTCTATGTTATAAGGAAAATGTGAAATTTCTTTCCCTTTATAATTATAAGAAGTACATATTTTTAAGGTATCAAAACCAGAAAGTACATCTCCTTTCATCATCATTAATTGGGTAACACCATTTACATCTACAGCATATTTTAGTGCTACTAAATCTAACCAACCACACCTTCTTGGTCTTCCTGTTGTTGCTCCAAACTCTTGACCAATTCTAGCCATTTCTTCTCCGTCTTTGTCAAATAACTCTGTAGGAAAAGGACCAGAACCAACACGTGTAGTATAGGCTTTAAAAATTCCGTATACATCTTTAATTCTATTTGGTGCAACACCTAAACCAGTACAAGCACCAGCGGCAGTTGTATTTGATGAAGTTACAAAAGGGTATGTTCCAAAGTCGATATCTAATAAAGAACCTTGTGCGCCTTCTGCTAAAATTGTTTTATTACTTTTAATAGCTTGGTTTAAAAATTCTTCACTATCAATAAATTGTAATGTTCTTAGTTTTTCTATTCCTTTATCAAATTCTGCTTCTAACTCTTCTAGGTCATACTCAATTTTAATGTTAAAATAATCTAACATTCCTAAATGTTTTGCAGTTAAAGCGTGGTATTTTTCTTTCCAATTTTCTAATTCTAAATCTCCAACACGCATTCCGTTTCTCCCGGTCTTGTCCATATAAGTTGGGCCAATTCCTTTTAAAGTAGAACCGATTTTCGCTTTTCCTTTAGAGGTTTCAGAAGCTGCATCTAATAGTCTATGGGTTGGTAAAATTAAATGTGCTTTTCTAGAAATTAATAATTTAGAAGTATAATCAACTTCATGTTTGTCTAAATTTTCTAATTCTTTTTTAAAGATTACTGGATCTATCACTACACCGTTTCCAACAACGTTTAACGCTGTTTTATGAAAAATCCCTGAAGGAATTGTATGTAAAACGTGCTTGTGTCCGTCAAAAATTAAGGTGTGTCCTGCATTTGGTCCACCCTGAAAGCGTGCAATAATATCATAGTTACCAGTTAATACGTCTACAATTTTACCTTTTCCTTCGTCTCCCCATTGCAATCCAAGTAATAAATCTACAGCCATTAGTTGTTTAATTTGTTTCCCAAAATTTGGGAGTGTTGTTTGTGTTGTTTGTTAATTATGATTCTTTCTTTTTTGTTCCGTAGAAATAAAGAGAATGGTTTTGAATATCGATATTAAAGATATCTTCAATTGTTTTCTTGATAATTTGAATTCGGGGATCGCAAAATTCTTTCACTTCGCCAGTATCTGTAAAGATTACGTGATCATGGTTTTTATCAAAGTAACTTTTTTCATAGCGAGCCATCGACTGCCCATCAAATTGATGTTTTCTAACAAGGTTACAATTCAATAAAATTTCTATAGTGTTGTATAATGTAGCTCTACTAACTCTGTAGTTCTTGTTTTTCATCTTAATATATAGAGACTCTATATCAAAATGTTCATCTGCATCATATATCTCTTGAAGAATTGCATATCGCTCAGGTGTTTTTCTGTGCTTATTTTCTTCTAAGTAAGAGGTAAATACTTTTTTTACTACGTCTTG
Organism: uncultured Polaribacter sp.; assembly: GCA_913050305.1. GTDB lineage: Bacteria > Bacteroidota > Bacteroidia > Flavobacteriales > Flavobacteriaceae > Polaribacter. The sequence continues at coordinate 2,482 of CAJXAS010000194.1, forward strand.
ATTTTCAAGAGAGTTACTCATTATCTTATGTTTTACAAAAAACAAATTTACAGTTATTTCTTAATAAATTAGGTGTTTTTCGGTAGGATGTTTATAAACTATTAACACGATCTACTTTTTTTACGCCATCTACTTTCTGAATACTTTTCATTAATTTATTTAATTGGGTGCTATTCTTAACACTTAGGCTTATTTTGCCATCAAAGACGCCCTCATTACCAGCAAAGTTTATACTGTTAATAAATACTCCCATATTACTAGAAATAATTCTACTTAGGTCATTAATGAT
>CAJXAS010000195.1 GCA_913050305.1 uncultured Polaribacter sp.
AGTGTTCATATTTATATACGCGTCGTTTCCTGCTTTTGTTGCCAATTCTAAAGACATTTTTGCAGCAGCAATTGCCGTTTTTGTACTTCCTGCTTTTGCGTGGACTAAAGATTGTTGTCTTAGGTACCAAAAACGCGGCTGTGCAGCAGTCATTTCAACAGCTTTATCTATCCATACTTTTGCTTTGTTTATGTCTTGTCCGTTTTGTAAATAATACACTGAAGCACTAAACATATCTTGTGCAGAAGGGCCAGCCATTGCAGTATCTATGCTTTTTGTAACCATCATATCTGTTGGTGTTGTAAAAGTAAAACCTACAGAAACAGCTTCCCAACTTAAATTAAAGAATGCTGTGTTCTTTGTAAGATCGTCAAACGTTATTGTTAACGTTTCTACCTTCATTGGTAATTTTTTAGGAGTTACCTTTATCTGTGCAGCAACTTTTTCCATATCTAACATTTTCGGCGCGCCGCTTCCTTTAGACTCCGTGTAAAAGTATATATCCCATGCAGTTTCACCTGGTTTTGTAAAAATAGCATAGGTTCCTTTTGTCAAGGTATTTCCGGCTATGGTTACATCAGAAGAAAATGTAATTTTTGTTCTTGCGTTCGCACCCGTTCTCCAAATGTTTCCATATTGCTCTAAACCACCAAAGATTGTTCTTCCTCTCATACTTGGTCTAGAGTAGTCTACGGTTACCTCTGTTAAACCAACTTTTTGTGTTATTTTTTGAGCAGGACTCGGTGCCGGTGTTTCAATTTGTGCATTTGTAGTAAGCATTCCTGCAAGTACAAATAAACTTAGTAGTACTTTTTTCATGATTTTTTTTAAATTTAATTTATCCAAAATTACAATTTCAGAAAACGATAAATGTTAACTATTTCTTAAAATAAAGGGATGTATCTTTGTTCCTTATTCTATAAAATGAAAAAATACATATCTGAATTTATAGGAACTTTTTCTATGATTTTCTGTGGAACAGGTGCCATGACGGTAAATGAAGTTACCGGAGGCGAAGTAACACATGTTGGTATTGCAATTACTTGGGGTTTGATAGTAATGGCAATGATTTATGCCTTTGGCGAAACCTCTGGTGCACATTTTAATCCGGCAGTAACCATTGGATTTGCATATGCTAAAAAGTTTGCTTGGAAAGAGGTTCCTAAATACATAACTGCTCAGGTTTTAGGTGCTTTTGCAGCTAGTTTGGTGTTGTGGTTTCTATTTCCTGCAAGTGAATATTTAGGAGCAACCATACCCACAGTAGACGTTTGGCGTGCCTTTGTCTTAGAACTGTTGTTAACCTTTTTCTTAATGGTGGTTATTATAAATGTTTCTACCGGAAGTAAAGAAATGGGTATTATTGCAGGAATTGCAGTAGGTGGTGTGGTGTTGTTAGAAGCAATGTTTGCAGGTCCTATTACAAATGCTTCTATGAATCCCGCACGTTCTATTGCACCCAATATTGTTTCTGGCAATATAGAGGGTCTTTGGTTATATATTGTTGCACCTATTTTAGGAGCTTTGTTGGCGGTAGTTTCTTGCAAATTGATAAAAGAAGACAACTGTTGCGATGAAGAAAATTGTTAATTCTTAAAGCATAAAGTTTTGAATAAAATAAGTATTTTAGGATGTGGCTGGTTAGGGAAACCTTTAGCAACTTCCTTTTTAGAGGATGGTTTTTCTGTAAAAGGATCTACAACATCTGAAGAGAAGGTTCCCGTTTTAGAAGCTTTAGACATAGATACCTATTTAGTAAATATTTCTGATTTTGAGGAGTTTGATGCTTTTTTAGACGCTGATATTTTAATTATTGCAATTACTTCTAAAGATATTGATGGTTTTGAAAGTTTGATTGCACAAATACAAGAATCTACTATTCAAAAAGTGGTATTTATTAGTTCTACTTCTGTGTATGGAAAATTGAATAAAGTAATGACAGAAGAAGATCCTGTTTTAAATACACCACTTACTGTTATCGAAAATTTATTTAAAGAGAACACTTTTTTTGAAACAACAATTATTCGTTTTTCTGGATTATTTGGTGGCAATAGAAGTCCTGCAAACTGGTTTAAAGACGGCCGTGCAATTCCGCAACCAAAAGGTTTTGTGAATATGATTCACAGAGAAGATTGCATAGAGATTATACATGAAGTAATTGCACAGAATTGCTGGAATACTATTTTTAATGCTTGTGCCAATCATCATCCAACAAGAAAAGAGTTTTACAGCATTGCAAAATTAAGTGCTGGTTTTAAAGAACCAGAATTTGAAACACCAGAAGTATATGAGTGGAAAATAATTTCTTCAGAGAAAGTTCAAAGAGTATTAGGCTATGAATTTATTCATGACGATCTGCTTTTTAATACAAGTAATTAGATTGACAGCGTTTTAAGATTATTTTTTTAGTTCTCATTCAATTTATTTTTCTGAAAACTAAAACCGCTGTAATGCGTTGCATCCGATAATCTCTGTATTATAGGCATCAACAGCACAATCATCCGCAAAAATTTATAAAATTAGGGGGCTATTTAGAATATTTTTTCTTTCTCCAAAATGCAAACCCAAATCCAAATCCAAATAATAATACAAGAGGCAAGATCACATTTAAAAACTGCCAAAAAATGCGCTCTTTAAAAGCCTTTTGTTTGTCTAGCATTCGTATTTGTAAAGACTTGTTTCTTAGGTTAACTAGGCCAGAATCATCTAATAAATAAGCTACTGAGTTTAGTAAAAAATCTTTATTTCCAAATTG
>CAJXAS010000196.1 GCA_913050305.1 uncultured Polaribacter sp.
GGTTTTACGTTCTTAGAAACTCTAGACCCACCTTATGTTTTAAAGGCAGACGGTTTGGCTGCCGGAAAAGGAGTACTAATTTTAAATTCTTTAGAAGAAGCAAAAGTAGAACTACAAGATATGGTTTCTAATGAGAAGTTTGGTAAAGCTTCTGCAACGGTTGTAATCGAAGAATTTTTAAAAGGAATAGAATTGTCTGTTTTTGTCTTAACAGACGGTAAAAGCTATAAAATATTACCTTCAGCTAAGGATTATAAAAGAATTGGTGAAGGAGATGTAGGTTTAAATACTGGTGGAATGGGAGCTATTTCTCCTGTGCCGTTTGCGGATGAAGCTTTTTTGAATAAAGTGGAGGAATTGGTTGTAAAACCAACAATTGCAGGCTTACAAAAAGATGGAATTGATTATAGAGGTTTTATTTTCATTGGATTAATGAATAACAAGGGAAATCCGTCTGTAGTAGAATACAATGTTAGAATGGGAGATCCTGAAACTGAAGCTGTATTGCCAAGAATAACCTCAGATTTATTTGATTTATTTGAAGGTGTTGCACATCAAAACTTGCATGAAAAGTCTTTTTCGGTAACAGATAAGACTGCAGCTACAATTATGTTAGTTTCTGGTGGCTATCCTGAAGCATATCAAAAAAACAAAGAAATTAAAGGTTTCGAGAATATAAAGGAATCTATTATTTTCCATGCTGGAACTGCTACTTTAGACGATAAAGTAGTTACAAATGGGGGTAGAGTTATGGCAGTAACCTCTTTTGGAGATACAATTGAAGAAGCTTTGGAAAAAACCTATAGAAGTATTGATAAAATTCATTTCGATCAAATGAATTACAGAAAAGACATTGGTTTTGATTTAGTATAAGAAATATTCTATTTTGCTTTTTCCATAGTAAATGAAAATTCAGATCCTTTGCCAAAAGTGCTTTTTAATAAAACGTTTTGGTGGTGGGCTTCAACAATATGCTTTACAATAGACAAACCTAAACCAGAGCCACCTTGTTCTCTAGATCTACTTTGATCTACTCTGTAAAAGCGTTCGAATAAACGAGAGAAATGCTGTTGTTTAATTCCTTCACCATTATCTATAACCCTAATTACAAATTTATTATGGTCATAGTCATCTGCAGTAACAATAGTTGTACCACCTGGTTTTCCGTATTTAATAGAATTTACAATTAAGTTAATTAGCACTTGTTCTGTCTTTTCGATATCTCCAATTACGAAAACAGGAAATTCATAAATACGATCAAATTTTAGAACAATATTCCTCTTTTTTGCTTTCATTTCAACCAAATCAAAAACATTTTGAATAATTTCTAGAATATTAAAAGCCTCTTTATCTATTTTTAGACCCTCGGTTTCTAACTTGGCAATCATATCTAAATCTTTGGTTACTGCAACCAATCTTTCGACACCTTTATTGGCGCGTTCTAAATATTTTAAACGAATGTTCTTATCATCCATTCCGCCTTCAAGAAGTGTAAGTATGTAACCTTGTACCGTAAAAAGAGGCGTTTTTAATTCGTGTGCAACATTTCCTAAAAAATCTCTTCTAAAAGAATCTCTTTCAGTTAAACTTTTTATTTCTAGCTCTTTTCCTTCTGCGTAGGTTTGCATCTTATTAGAAAGCTGTTCTATATCTGTAGTAACAGAATCTTTTTTTAAATCGTTTACATCTAGAATAGAAACATCTTCATAAATCTTTTTCAATCTTCTATAAATAAAGTGTTCTGCTCTGTATTGTATAATAAAGAATGAAATAATAAAAAGTACTACAATAGAAATTAGAATAGCACTACCGCTTATTTCTTTTAAAATAAAAAAGTACCAAATTGCAGCAAATACTCCAGCTATTAAAGTGATGTAAATTGCCGACCAAAGCGCATAAGAATACGTTTTTTTAATTTTCATAAAAGTAAATTTATTTATCTGCGTCTAATAGCACAAACTTATAGCCAACACCTTTTACTGTTTTAAAATGGTCGTCACCAATTTTTTCTCTTAATTTTCTAATATGAACATCTATTGTTCTTCCCCCTACAACAACTTCATTCCCCCAAACGGTATCTAAAATAACCTCTCTCTTAAATACTTTTCCTGGTTTAGAAGTTAGTAAAGAAAACAGTTCAAACTCTTTTCTTGGCAAAGATATTTTAACACCCGCTTTATAAACAACATATTCTTCTCTGTCAATAATAATATCTCCAACAGTATACGTTTCTTCACTTTCCTTTTCAGATTTTAATCTTCTTAATAAAGATTTTACTTTACTTACTAAAACTTTTGGTTTAATAGGTTTTGTAATATAATCATCTGCACCTGCTTCGAAACCGGCAACTTGAGAATAATCTTCACCTCTTGCGGTTAAAAAAGAAATAATTACATTTTCTAAAGAACTTATTTTTCTAATTTTTTCACAAGCTTCAATACCATCCATTTTTGGCATCATGATATCTAACAAAATTAAATGCGGACTATTTTTTTTAGCAGATGTTACAGCTTCTAAGCCATTTGTAGCAGTAAAAATTTGATAGCCCTCACTTTTAAGATTGTAACTAACAATTTCTATAATATCTGGTTCATCATCAACCAATAAGATTTTAATATCGTTTTTATTCATGATTCCTTTAAAAGATAAGTATCAAAAATAGCAATTTAAACCGAAAGAAATAATTTAATGGGATGCAGATTTATTTAGTTTACAATTGTTTAATG
>CAJXAS010000197.1 GCA_913050305.1 uncultured Polaribacter sp.
TCTTGTGAATTTCTATCTTCATTTACTCCAAAAATAGCAATTTGAACATTTTCTAAATCTGGAAAACCCTCTTGATGCGAATGAATTTGAATTTTTTCCCCCAAACAAGCCGAAGATTGCGACACAAGATGTGCTGCAAGTGAATCGTCAATTAGGGTAAAAAAGTCTAGGTTCATTATTATTTATTATAAATAAGTATGCAATATAGCAACTAATTATTTATTTTTTACCGTTTTTTTAGCAGTTGTTTTCTTTTTGGCTACGGTTTTCTTTTTAACTGCTTTTTTCTTTGGCATTTTCGCCTCAACCATCTTAATGGCTTCTTCTTTAGAAAGCTTTTCAATATCCGTAGTCTTTGGTAATTCAATCTTTATTTTACCTTTTAAAACATTAAAACGACCCCAACGTGCTTTTTCTACACGAATACCAACATCTTCCCAATTATGCAGCACTTTGTCTATTTCTTTTTGTTTCTTAATTTCAATTAACTCAATAATATCATCTTCAGAAAGCGTATCAAAATCGTACTTTTTATTTACATTAATAAATATAGAGTTCCATTTTATAAAAGGTCCAAAACGTCCCACTCCTTTTTGCACAGGTAGTTCTTCGTAAAAGTAAATAGGTGCATCTGCTTTTTGTTTTGCAACAATTAACGCTTCTGCCCTTGGTAAGTCTACCTCCATTGGGTTTTCTCCTTTATCTAATGAAACAAACATAGTTCCAAAACGAATATATGGGCCAAAGCGTCCATTCGAAACAATTACTTCTTCATCTTCATAGGTTCCTAAAGTCTTTGGAAGCAAGAATAAATCTAGTGCTTCTTTCATCGTTATAGTTCCTAAGTTTTGTTCTTTATTAAGACTTGCAAATAATTTCTCTTCATCTTCTGGCGCACCAATTTGTGCAATTGGTCCAAACTTACCTAAACGCACCAAAACTGTTTTCCCAGATTCTGGGTGCTTTCCTAAAATACGTTCTCCACTTTCTCTTTCTGCATTTTCTTTTACATCTTCTACTGTTTCATGAAAAGAGGTGTAAAAACCTTTTATCATTTCTATCCAATCTGCATCTCCTTCAGAAATATCATCAAAAGAGTTTTCTACTCTTGCAGTAAATCCGAAATCTAAAATATTAGAGAAATTTGCAACCAAAAAATCATTTACAATATTTCCGATATCTGTAGGTACCAACTTATTTTTATCTGAACCCGTTTTCTCTGTTAAAGACTCACTCTTTATAGCTCCGTGAGATAATATTAATTGTTGATATTCTCTTTCTAAACCTTCGTTTTGACCTTTTTCTACATACCCTCTTTTTTGAACTGTAGAAATTGTTGGGGCATATGTAGAAGGTCTTCCAATACCTAATTCTTCTAATTGTTTTACTAAAGATGCTTCTGTAAAACGATATGGCGGACTCGTAAAACGCTGCGTTGCGTTTATAAAAGTATACTCTAAGTTTTCACCAACTTTTAAATTTGGTAGCATTCCCGCTTGCTCTTCCTCTTCATTATCTGTTCCTTCCAAATAAACTTTCAAGAAACCTTCAAACTTTATCATTTCTCCGTTTGCTGTGAAGATTTTTGAATTTTCAGAATTAGCAATTTTAAAATTGGTTCTTTCTAACTGAGCATCACTCATTTGAGAAGCTAAAGTTCTTTTCCAAATTAAATCATATAACCTAGTCTGGTCATATTCTGTATCAATTGCATGCATTTTCATGCTTGTTGGTCGAATTGCCTCATGTGCTTCTTGAGCACCTTTAGCTTTCGTTTTAAAAACACGTTGTTTACTATATTCTGCACCGTAATAATTAGTAATTTCTTCTTCGGCGGCATTTCTTGCATCTACAGATAAATTTAAACTATCTGTTCTCATGTAGGTAATTAAACCTGCTTCATACAAACGTTGGGCAACCTGCATTGTTTTACCTACCGGAAAACCTAATTTTCTCGATGCTTCTTGCTGTAATGTTGATGTTGTAAATGGTGCAGCTGGGGACTTTTTAGCTGGCTTTTTAGTTAAATCTGAAATTGAAAAATTAGCTTTTGCACAAGAATTTAAAAAACTTTCTGCGTCTTTTTTAGAATCGAAATTCTTAGGAATTGTTGCTTTAAAGGTTTTACCTTCAATATTAGAAAACTGCGCAACTACTTTATAATGTGTTTCTGCATTAAAATCTAAGATACTTCGCTCTCTCTCTACGATTAATCTTACCGCAACAGATTGAACTCTACCTGCAGACAAGCCTCCTTTTACTTTTCTCCACAACACTGGCGATAATTCATACCCCACAAGTCTGTCTAAAACTCTACGTGCTTGTTGTGCATTCACCATATTATAATCGATATCTCTCGGATTTTCGACTGCTTTTAAAATAGCATTTTTTGTAATTTCATGAAAAACAATACGTTTTGTATTGGCGTCTTTTAACTCTAGTTGTTCTTTTAAGTGCCACGCAATTGCTTCTCCTTCTCGATCCTCATCACTAGCTAACCAAACCATATCGGCTTTCTTTGCTAACGTTCTTAATTTCTTAACAATTGTTTTTTTATCATCTGAAACAATATATTTAGGACTAAAATCTCCATCTACATCTATTCCTAATTCTTTAGAGGGTAAGTCTGCAATATGGCCATAACTAGACTCTACTTGAAAATCTTTTCCAAGAAATTTCTCTATGGTTTTTGCTTTTGCTGG
>CAJXAS010000198.1 GCA_913050305.1 uncultured Polaribacter sp.
CCTATAGAAATTTTAGTAAATGCCTTAAAAGATTTAGGTGCAGATATTTCTTACGAAGCAAAAGTTGGGTATCCGCCAATAAGAATTAAAGGGAAGCACATTACAAAAGAGAAAGTACAAATTAATGGAAACGTAAGTAGTCAATATATTTCATCTTTATTATTAATTGCAGCTAAACTAGAAAATGGTTTAGAAATAGAATTGGTTGGTAAAATCACCTCTATTCCTTACATTAAGATGACGTTAAGTTTGTTGAATCAATTAGCAATTGAAACAAGTTTTGAAGGAAATATTATAAAAGTTTTTCCGAAAGAAGCAATACAAAAACAGACAGTTGTAGTAGAATCTGATTGGTCTTCTGCGAGTTATTTTTACTCAATTATAGCATCTGCAGCGATCGGTAGTTCAATTAAATTATCTGCTTATAAAGAAGAAAGTTTGCAAGGAGATTCTTGCTTGTCAGAAATCTATACCCATTTTGGTGTAGCAACTGTTTTTGGGAAAGATTGTGTCACCTTAAAAAAAGAACACAAAACCAACTTAGAAACCTTAATAATAGATCTTAAAAATGCACCAGATATTGCACAAACAATTGTGGTAACTTGTTTTTCTGAAGGAATTTCTTGCAACCTAACAGGTTTACACACTTTAAAAATAAAAGAAACAGATCGTTTAGAAGCTTTAAAAGAAGAATTAACAAACTTAGGAGCTTCAATATCAGTAACAAATGATAGTTTGCACTTAGAACAATCATCAGAAATAAACCAAAATATTGCTATAAAAACATACAATGATCATAGAATGGCTATGGCATTTGCACCTTTAGCACTAAAGGTTCCTATCAAAATTTTAAATGCGGAAGTAGTTACAAAATCGTTTCAAAAATTCTGGGATGATATGCAGCAAATAGGTATTAAATTAGAAGAACTTTAAATTAAAGGGTGAAACACTTGACAACGCCTATCTCGATATCGTATCTTCGCGACTTTTAGAAGATATAAACATATGAAGTTATCCCATTTTGAATTTGAGTTACCAGAAGAATTGTTAGCAATTTACCCTGCTGAGCATAGAGATGAATCTCGTTTAATGGTATTGAATAAGGCCGAAGGAACTATTGAGCACAAAAAATTTAAAGACATTATTAATTACTTTGAAGAAGGTGATGTAATGATGTTAAATAACACCAAAGTGTTTCCTGCAAGAATGTTTGGAAACAAAGAAAAAACAGGTGCTAGAATTGAAGTTTTCTTATTAAGAGAATTAAACGCTGAAAATAGATTATGGGATGTTTTAGTAGATCCTGCAAGAAAAATTAGAATTGGAAACAAATTGTTTTTTGGTGAAGATGATAGTTTAGTTGCAGAGGTTATAGATAATACAACTTCAAGAGGTAGAACTTTACGTTTCTTGTTTGATGGTTCGTATGAAGAGTTTAGAGCAAAATTATTAGAATTAGGCCAAACGCCATTGCCAAAAGCAATTGCAAGAGAAGTAGAGGCTTCAGATAAAGAAAGATATCAAACTATTTTTGCAGAGGACGAAGGAGCTGTAGCGGCCCCAAGTGCAGGTTTGCATTTTTCTAAACACTTGTTAAAACGTTTAGAAATTAAAGGAGTAGATTTTGCAAAAATGACTTTACATGTTGGTTTGGGAACTTTTAGTGCAGTTGAGGTAGAAGATCTGTCTAAGCATAAAATGGATTCTGAACAGATTGTTATTCCGGAAGCAAGTGCTACCATGATTAATAAAGCAAAGAAAGAAAAAAGAAGAATTTGTGCTGTAGGAACTACAGTAATGAGAACCGTAGAGTCTTCAGTTTCTTCGAAACAAGAATTGAAAGAATTTGAAGGTTGGACAAATAAATTTATTTTCCCTCCACACGAATTTAATATTGCAAACGCAATGATTACAAACTTTCATACACCAAAATCTACCTTGTTAATGCAAGCAGCAGCTTTTGGAGGGTATGATTTTGTAATGGATGCATATAAAGTAGCAATTAAAGAAGGCTACAGATTCTCTACATACGGAGATGCAATGCTAATTATATAAAAACAAGAATTAAGAAATTCTACTATTTAAACTGACGCTTGATTTAAGTGTCAGTTTTTTTATGCATATTTTTGCAATGCGTATTATTTTAAAACATTTAATTTTTTAATCAATCTACCTTGAATAAAAAGAAAGACATAAGAGCATTAACAAAAGAAGAATTGCGATTTTTCTTTGTTGAAAATAACGACAAAGCTTTTCGTGGAAATCAGGTTTATGAATGGCTTTGGAGCAAGTCTTTGCATACCTTTGAAGCCATGACTAATATTTCTAAGGAAACAAGAGAAATGTTAGAAGCTAACTTTGTAATTAATCATATTAAGGTAGATTCCATGCAAAAAAGTAAGGATGGAACTATTAAAAACGGAATTAAATTACACGACGGTTTAATTGTTGAATCTGTTTTAATTCCAACCGAAAAACGTACAACAGCCTGTGTTTCTAGTCAGGTAGGGTGTAGTTTAGATTGTAAGTTTTGTGCAACCTCACGTTTAAAAAGAATGCGAAACTTAAATCCTGACGAAATTTATGATCAGGTTGTAATTATAGACAAACAAAGTAGGTTGTATTTCAATCATAAATTATCGAACATTGTTTTTATGGGAATGGGAGAACCCTTAATGAACTATAAAAACATGATGAAATC
>CAJXAS010000199.1 GCA_913050305.1 uncultured Polaribacter sp.
AATTAAACAATTTTATGCAATTTGTTAATAATTTGTTAATATAAAAACTGTTTAATTATAAATTTTAACATCAATTAAGTTATATTTGGATGTCTTAATTTTTTGTTAAACCTTAACTTTAAATTAACATAAAAACTCTGTAAAAGCAAGATTTTTGCAGAAACTAATAATATAAATTCAAACTTAAACAATGAAAAATTTTAAAAACTTATTATTTGTAGCACTGTTCTTTATAACAGCTACAGTTTTAGGACAAACTAAAATTACAGGTACGGTTGTAGATGAAACCAATCAACCATTGCCAGGTGCAAGTGTTCTTGTAAAAGGAACAACAAACGGAACATCAACAGATTTCAACGGTAAATTTACTTTACAAGCAAAATCTGATTCAGGTGCTATCGTAGTTTCTTTTATAGGTTACAGCTCAAAAGAAGTTGTATTTTCTTCTTCAAAAAACAGTTTAACAGTTCAATTAGCTCCAGACGCTGGTTCTTTAGACGAAATAATTGTAATGTCTTCTTCTTTCGCTATCGATAGAAAAACACCAGTTGCAGTTTCTACTATTAAAGCTGCAGACATTGAAAGAAAATTAGGTTCTCAAGAATTTCCAGAAGTATTAAAGTCTACTCCAGGAGTGTATGCTACCAAATCTGGTGGTGGTTTCGGAGACGGTCGTATTAACTTACGTGGTTTTAATTCTGAAAATGTTGCTGTAATGATTAATGGAGTACCCGTTAATGATATGGAAAACGGAAGAGTATATTGGTCTAACTGGGCAGGTTTGTCTGATGTTACGGCTGCAATGCAGGTTCAAAGAGGTTTAGGAGCTTCTAAAGTTGCTGTACCTTCTATTGGAGGAACAATTAATATCTTATCTAAAACTTCAGATATTAAAAAAGGAGGTAATGTAATGGCTTCTACGGGAAATGATGGGTACCAAAAATATGGTTTTACTTTATCTACCGGTTTAATGGATAATGATATTGCTGCAACTGTTTCTTTTGCTAGAACTACTGGTGAAGGATATGTAGATGGAACGCAATTTAAGGGGTACAACTACTTTGTAAACTTTACAAAAAATATAAATGACAATCATAAATTATCATTTACAACTTTTGGAGCACCACAAAGACATGGTCAAAGACAAAACATGAGCACAATAGCTGCTTACAGAAATTCAGAATCAGGAAATCGTTTTAATCCAGATTGGGGTTATAAAGATGGTCAAGTAACGCATATAGAAGATAATTTTTATCACAAATCTCAAACTTCTTTAAACCATTATTGGAGTATAAATGATGTTTCTTCTTTATCAACTGCTGCATATGTGTCTTATGGCTCAGGTGGTGGTGGTGGAACTGCAGGAACTAACAGAGATTTATTTGGTGTTAGATTAGGTGGTTCAGATCAACCTGTAGATTTAGACAATATTGTTTCAATAAACAGAGCAAACGGTGCGTTAGGTTCTGAAGCAATTTTAAGAGCTTCAAGAAATGATCACGAGTGGTTTGGTGTTTTATCAACATTCAAAACAGAACTTGCAGACGGTTTAGACTTAATTGCAGGTGTAGATTGGAGATCATACACAGGAAAACATTTTAGAGAAGTTACAGATCTTTTAGGAGGTCAATATTATCTTGATAATAATAATGTAAACAATCCAAATGCAGCTTTACGTGTTGGTGATAAAATGGGATATAACAACGACGGTAAAGTTGGTTGGTTAGGTTTTTTCGCTCAATTAGAATATGGAACAGACAATTTTAATGCATTTATATCTACATCTGTTCAAAGTACTTCTTACCAAAGAATAGAGTACTTCTTATATGATGTAAGCACAGATGCTGGAAAAGATTTAGCAACTTCTGAAAAGATAAACTTAAATGGATATAGTATCAAAGGGGGTGCAAACTTCAAATTAGATGATGTTCAAAATGTTTTTGCAAACATTGGTTATTTTGAAAGACCAGCTACATTTAATGCTGTTTTTAATGGTTACAACAATACCAAGGTAAATAGTGATGCAGAAAACGAAAAGGTTTTCAGTATGGAATTAGGGTATGGTTTGAGAGGTGAAAAATTCGCAGCCAATATTAATTTATACAGAACGCAATGGAAAGATAGAACATTTACAAGAAATGTTAGAGCTACCGAGGCAGGAGCAGAAGATTATACAGCAAATTTATTAGGTGTTGATGCATTGCATCAAGGTGTTGAGTTTGACTTTACATACAAGTACTCTGATAAATTAAACTTTACAGGGATGTTATCTTTAGGAGACTGGAAATGGGATAATGATTTAGAAGATGTTCCTGTTTTTGATGAAAATCAAACACAAGTAGACACTATTTCTCTTCCAATTGAAGGACTAAGAGTTTCAGATGCAGCGCAAACTACAGCAGCTTTAGGAATGTTGTATAAGTTTTGGGATAAGACAAGTGTTACCTTAGATTACAACTACTTTACAGACTTATATGCTAGAATAGATGTTTTAAATTACGCTAACGCGTCTACAAGACCAGATGATTCTTGGAAAGCACCTAGTTATAATACAATGGATGCTAGTTTACGTCACGGATTTAATTTAGGAGAATTTGACACTACTGTTACATTTCGTGTAAATAACTTGTTTGATACAGAATATGTAGCTGATGCAATTGATGCTTCAGACCCATTAGTGTTCTT
>CAJXAS010000200.1 GCA_913050305.1 uncultured Polaribacter sp.
AGTTTTTCTAAGAAAGAGTAATGATCTTTCATGAACTCGGTTTCTGTAAAGGTACCAGACACAGACCACTTTTTTAAACGCTCTATATCTCTTATGTAAACAAAAATTTCTTTTGTGTCTACCAAATGCTGGTCTATTTCATTAAAATCTTGTAACACTGTAAACGCCCAAGAAGAGAAAGTATCAAAAGAATCAGGATCTTTTTCTAAATTTTTATAAATCGTGTAAAAATGAAATAGTAATTGAATGCTATCTGCTTTTTCGATACCCGATACTTGTTGCACAAATTGCTCTATATTTAATGATTCAGGCAAAAACCCAACAGAGATCTTATCTTTTAATGTTTGTTTTAAAAAAACTTTAGCTCTTTGTGATGGCAATATAAAAACCACATTTTCAAATGATTTTGTAGTTTTTAAAATGGAATCTAAGGTTTCTGAAATAAAGGATTGCATAGAATTTTTTGGTATTCAATTGGGATTTCTAAATTACAAAAACTTACTTTTATAGTTGTTATATCTTTAAAATTAATTTTAATGCAAAACACTTTAAAAATAGTAGGAATTCAAACAGATTTAGTTTGGGAAAACTCACAACAAAATATTTCTTTTTTTGAAGATAAAATAAATGACTTAGAGCGAACTGTAGATTTAATTGTACTACCAGAAATGTTTACTACTGGCTTTACAATACACCCAGAGAAGGTTGCTGAAAAAATGGATGGTTTTTCTGTTTTATGGATGCAAAAAATAGCAAAAAAAAAACAAGTTGCCATTTGTGGAAGTTTGGTTATTTCTGATAACGATACCTATTATAATCGTTTGATTTTTGTGCACCCTTCTGGAGCAATAGACACCTACAACAAAAGACATTCTTTTACTTTAGCTAAAGAGGACAAGGTATATACCTCTGGTACTAAAAAAATAATTATCGAATATAAAGGATGGAAGATTTGTCCTTTAATTTGTTACGATTTGCGTTTTCCTGTCTGGGCTAGAAACATTGAAAATTACGATCTTTTAATTTTTATGGCCAATTGGCCTGCTCCAAGGGTAAAAGCTTGGAAAACGCTTTTAAAAGCACGTGCAATAGAAAATATGAGTTATGTCATTGGGGTAAATATAATAGGGAAAGATGCAAATGATTATGTCTATTCTGGCAACTCTTTAATTATAGATTATTTAGGTGCAAAAATTTCTAGCTTAAAGAAAAATGAAGTTGGAATTGTAAGTGCAACACTTGAAAAAAATAAACAAGATACCCTTCGTAAAAAATTAGGTTTTTTGAATGATATGGATTCTTTTAAAATTGACTATTCTAAATAAGAATTATGACTATTAAAAACGTTACAGCTTCAGATATTGAAAAAATATTTGCACTTTATAAAATTGCTTCAAACTATCAGAGAGAAAAGAAAACCGTAATTGTTTGGCCAGATTTTGACCGAGAAATGGTTGTAAATGAAATTGCAGAAAATAGACAATTCAAGCTTATAGTAAATAATGAAGTGGTGTGTATTTGGGCAATTACTTTTTCAGATAAACAAATTTGGGAAGACAGTAATACAGATAGTGCTATCTATATTCATAGAATTGCTGTAAATCCT
Organism: uncultured Polaribacter sp.; assembly: GCA_913050305.1. Taxonomy (GTDB): domain Bacteria; phylum Bacteroidota; class Bacteroidia; order Flavobacteriales; family Flavobacteriaceae; genus Polaribacter. The sequence continues at coordinate 1,607 of CAJXAS010000200.1, forward strand.
AACTTTAGAGGAAATAATTATATTGCTACTATTATAAATTGGGCTAAAGAATATGTACTAAAAAAAGAGATCCAATTTATTAGATTAGATACTTTGGGTGATAACAAAAATCTTATTACCCATTATAAAAATGCAGGATTTAACTTTCTTGGACTATTTAATTTAAAAAACACTTCTAATTTACCAGATCATTATAAACTTGCACCTGTTTGTCTTTTTGAAATGGATTTATATAAAAATTAAAAAAAGACCCCTCATTTTGAAAATGAAGGGTCTTTATATTTTTTAGCACATAAAAACTAAGTTCTTATAAAGCTATGCTGGCAACATCCATTTAAAGTTAAACTTTGTATCTGGAATTACAATTCGTTCTGTAATTCTATACATTCTATCTGGTAACTTCATTAAATAATCTCTTGCTTTTTCTGCCTCCGGTGTAAGATTTGTAATCTTATCAATTTCCCACATAGTATTTAATTTCTTCAAAATATCTACATAATCAAAACCTGTATAGACTCCAACTCTTTGTGCTACAGCAGAAAAATCATCAAACGCAGTTCCCTTAGCTCCAAATGATTCTCTTAAATGCAATGCAGGCATTATAATTTTATGCTTCATCATGTGTTGAAAAGCCAACATCATTTCACTTGGGTCTATCTTAAAAATTTCTTTTACAAAATGCGAATATGCCTGGTGATGACGCATTTCATCTCCTGCAATAATTTTAGACATTTTACCCAAGGCTTTGTGTCCTTTTTTCTTTGCAATTTTAGCTACGTTGTTATGAGAAACATAGGTTGCTAATTCTTGAAAAGTAGTGTACACAAAGTTTTTATAAGGATCTGTTGAGGTACCAATATCAAAACCGTCTGCAATTAGATGTTGTGTAGAAATTTCTACTTCACGCATATTCACACGTCCAGATAAGTATAAATACTTATTTAAAACGTCTCCGTGTCTATTTTCTTCTGCAGTCCAAGTTCGTATCCATTTTGCCCAACCATTGTCTGGATCTTGA
>CAJXAS010000201.1 GCA_913050305.1 uncultured Polaribacter sp.
CTTAGTAGAGGCTTATTAAATTTAGGAATACAACCAAATGATAAAATTGCAATAATATCGTCTAATAATAGAACAGAATGGAATGTCTGTGATATTGGAATTTTACAAATAGGTGCTCAAAATGTGCCAATTTATCCAACTATTTGTAAAGAAGATTATGAATATGTTTTAAATCACTCAGAAGCTATTTATTGTTTTGTTTCAGATATTGAAGTATTAGAAAAGGTGAATAAAATAAAAGGAAATACCAAATTAAAAGGTGTTTTTACTTTTGATGCTATTGAGGGGGAAAAATCTTGGGAATCCATTTTAGAAATAGGAAAAGATAATACAAACCAGAAAGAAGTAGAACAAAGAAAAGATGCTGTAAAGCCAGAAAATTTAGCAACGTTAATTTACACTTCAGGTACCACAGGTAGGCCGAAAGGGGTAATGCTTTCTCACCAAAATATAGTAACAAATGTATTGGCTGCTAAAAAAAGAGTACCCTTAGCAGATGGTGAAGATATTGCGCTAAGCTTTTTGCCTATTTGTCATATTTTTGAGAGAATGATTTTGTATCTGTATCAGTATTGTGGTGTGTCTATTTACTTTGCGGAATCTATAGAAAAACTTTCTGAAAATGCTCAAGATATAAAACCGAATATAATGACGGCTGTACCCCGTTTATATGAGAAAATATATGATAAAATTATTTTAAAAGGAGAAACCTTGTCCGGTATTAAAAAAATACTCTTTTTCTGGGCAGTAAACTTGGGTTTAAAATACAAACCATATGGAGAAAATGGTTGGTGGTACGAGAAGCAACTGAGTCTAGCTAGAAAATTAATCTTTTCTAAATGGCAAGCAGCTTTAGGAGGTGAATTAAAATGTATGGTTTCAGGCAGTGCTGCTTTGCAACCAAGACTTACGAGAGTATTTTCTGCGGCAAACATGCCAATTATGGAAGGTTATGGACTTACGGAAACATCTCCAGTAGTTACAGTAAATGATGTGAAAAATGGTGGTTTTAGACCGGGAACTGTAGGTAAAGTAATCGATGATGTTGAAATTAAAATTGCAGAAACTGGAGAAATATTAGTAAAAGGTCCTAACATTATGATGGGATACTATAAAGATGAAGAAAAATCTGCAGAAGTTTTAAAAGATGGCTATTTTCATACAGGAGACAAAGGAGAGTTGGATGCTGATGGATTCTTAAAAATTACGGGTAGAACCAAAGAAATGTTTAAAACTTCTGGTGGTAAATATGTGGTGCCACCTTTATTAGAAGGTGAATTAAAACAATCTTTATTTATAGAGCAAGTAATGGTTATTGGTGAAGGTGAAAAAATGCCAGCGGCACTTATACAACTAAACTTTGACTTTATAAAAGATTGGATTGATAAGAAAGGACACAAGATTGGTAAGACTAATGAAGAAATTATACAATCTGAAATAGTTATAAGCAGGGTTCAACAAGAAGTAGATAAGTGCAATACAAATTTCGGAAATTGGGAACAGATCAAACGTTTTGAATTAACATCAAATACTTGGACTATAGATGACGGACATCTGACCCCAACAATGAAGATGAAAAGACCGATAATAAAAGAAATCTATAAAGAATTATATGATAAAATTTATTCAAAATAAATTTAAAAACCTCACTATCAAACAGAAGTGAGGTTTTTTTTTCATAATTATATAAAAGTAACTGCATAAATTAACAAACTACAAAACTAGATTACAACTACTCTAATTCTACAATAATTTCATTTCTACGAAATAAAACTTCATAAGGAGGATTATAACCTAAAACTGAGAATTTATTAGAATATTTAATTCCGTTTTTATCTAATAATTTAATTAATATTAACCTATACTTCTCTATTTTTTCATCACTTGCCCAGCCTCCAAAAGTAATTGCAGCCATTTTCTTTTCTGGCATTTCTATAAATTCAATTTTAGAGTTTTCTGGTTTTGGTAAGTTCTCTTTATTGAATTTTTTAGGTACCAAAAACAACATTGTCATCTCCTCCTCTTCTAGCGTCATTGCAACGGGAGAGGTCATAGGAATTTGTTCCTTATTTTCATTCTTTCCAAAAATATACCCACCTAAAATAGAAAACCCTTTACTAGATGCCAATTTAAAATTATCAGTATTTATCTTAACTGAAGTAAATAAACTTGCTTCATATCTTCTAATTTCGAAATCTTTGTATGTTTTAATTATTGAATACTTATACCCTTCTATACTATTACTACTTCTATAAAGATAAATTTGACTACCTAAAAAAAGCACAAAAATAAGACCTAAAATTATTAAAAATGTTTTCATAATATATTTTAATTATAACAAAGTATTAAGATAAATTAGTTTTAATGTAAAATTTTAAAAAGTAATTCTTTTAAAATATCTTCATTAGATTGGCTAGCTCCAACACCTTTACTTTTTACATCGGCATCTCTTAAAAATGCAATTACTTGCGCGACTTTCCGCATTGGATAATTTCGTGCGGCTACAAAGTACTCATCTACAAAATAAGGATTTACACCCAAATTTTTAGCTACTGAATTTTTAGATTTATCTTTTAAACCGTGAAACATTAATAGTTGTGTAAAATATCCATTCAACAAGGAGA
>CAJXAS010000202.1 GCA_913050305.1 uncultured Polaribacter sp.
ATTTTAATAAGTAAATTATTTGATGATCTCCCCAATACCCAATATAAGACCAAGGGTCATTTTCTTCTATAATTTCCCAATCAAAACCATCTTTTGTAACTCTATAAGGATTGTAACCATCAAAAGTAGTTGCATTCAAGAACTTATGAATCATACTTTCTATAAATGCAGGATATGAATGTGCTAGCGTTTCCCAATTTTGGAAAATATCACGCCAGTTTCCTTCATAATCTAAAATTTTAGAACCGTCTATTTCATTTTTTGTGTTGATAGAAAACTTATTCCAAGGCCTACTTGGGTCTCCATGTCTTCTACTAAACTTTAATGGTAAATACTCAAAACAAAGTCTTTTAAAGTTTTGATCTTCATCTTTCTCTGCAATCTCAAGAATGGTGTTCAATTTAAATAATTCTGGTAAATCATTTAACAACGTTTCTTTCTTCTTAATTACTTTTTTGTTTGCCTTTCCTATGTATTTTATAAAATCTTGCTTTTCAATATTATAATCATCATCAAAAGTACCACCTCTCATTAAGTTAAAAAGTGTATTTGCAAAATGTCTTGTACTAATTAAAGGATCTTCTGTTACTTGTAAACCGTCAGCAGCCCCAGTTAAAGCAATTAGTTTTTTAGTACCTAATTCAATATCTTCCTCAATACTATTTAATAAATTTTTATCATTTAATATTGCTTTAGAAAGTATTTCAATAGCGCCTATTGTTTGATTTACATTTGCAACAAAGCTCCATTCCTTCGTTTCATTTGCATCTAAGATTATATCGGCACTAATAAAATAAGCCCCTTTTTCTGCTTTTATATCTACTTCTTGATGTATGTCTTTTCCTCTTCTAAAGTTATCTAATTGTAATGATGATAATAAATATGTTGGGTTTTCTATACCTAAAGACCAAACAATATTTGCTTTTAAAGCTTCGCTAGGCTCTGCTTTGTCTACAATTATTGCACTTAAAGCATAAACTCCTAAACCAGATGCAAGTTGTAATTCACTTTTCTTGTAAGCATCTACTAAATTACTTCTAGAGTTTTGTAAATCTGTCTCAACGTCTGAAGGAATAATATTTTGTAATCCATCTAAAAAGGTAACTTGTACTTTTTCTGATGAATTATTTATTAAAGTAGATTTTTTTACAAAACCATAGATATCTGTAGAACTCCACTGATATCTAAAGGTAATTCCTAAATCCTCATTAATTTCTTCAAAAATAACTTTATTTCCAAAACTGTTTTTATATAAATTTTGTCTTGTTTCATACAAGCCAATTTGTCTTTGTGAAAAAGGTTCCCATAAATAAATATTTCCGTTTTTTGAAACTTGAAAAATAGATTTACTTCCTGTAACATCAGCAGCTTCTGTAATTTTATCATCTGTATAATAAGGAAACAATGAATACTCACTGTTTTTTCTACCTGCAGTAAGACCTCCATTACTTGAAATAAACATCCAATGATTTGAGTCTGAAACAATACTCATAAAGAAAGGTCTCATTTCATTACTATTTGCAATCTTATAATAGGTTTCATTTTCAAAGTGAATCATTTCACCTTTTACCTCTTGAGATTGAAAATCTGCTTTATTTTTTCCTAAAAAAATAGTCTTTTTTGTCATTAAAATTGTTCTTCTATGAACCTCTACATTTATTTTAAAGAGGTTTTTATTAAAATTATATACTTATTACATAAAATATGAAGTGCTACTCATCTTTCAATAAGTTCGCCATCTGTTTTTTAGCCTTTAAAACATGTTTTTTTAATCTTATCTTTTTAAAATGTTCCGAAATAATAGTTAAATTCATTTCTTTTAGAAATGGGTTTATTTGATGTACCTCTTGTAGAGCAAAATAAGCCCCTCTTGGGTATAAAGTGTACAAACCTTTTGAATTAGTTGGGCCCTTAGCGCAAACCCCAAACCACTCTTCATTCATATTATTAGTACTACCTTCTACATCTAAATTATAGCCTCTGTTAAACCAAGAAGCATTGCTGTCGTGCACAGCTAAATTTTTTATTTGCCCATATTTCCACCATCCATCTGAAAATTGAAATGTAAACCCACCAATTGCATTGCCAGATTTGCCTACGCCTGCAGCATTTTGATAAATTTCTTTCCAGTTCTCTACCATGTAAAATGCTTGCATTTCTTGGTCTTCTTTATTGGATATTACATTAAAAGCATCTGCACCAAATTCTGTAAATAGGATTGGCATATCTAATTCCTTTTTTACTCTTTCAAAAGCATCTGTAAACGATTTACCACGGTACATATTGGTTCCGTAAATATCTACCTCTGTGCATTCCTCTGCAATAATTTCAACAAACAACAAATCACCATTACAAATAGCAATTGGTAAATTATTATTTATCGATTTCATTTTAATAGCTGCATCATTCATCAATTTATACATTGGTCTACCAAGACGTTCACCTATAAATTTTTTCTTTTCATCACCCTCTGGAAAATCTTCTGTTTCTGCTCCTGACCAGAACAAACCGTAATTATTTTCATTTCCTAATAGAAACAACAACAATCCTGGGGTATCCTTGTACTCCTTGGCCATTGCTGTAACTTCTGACAATAGCAAAATCTTAGTTTTAGGAT
>CAJXAS010000203.1 GCA_913050305.1 uncultured Polaribacter sp.
TAACCAAAATTATTATTTTGATTGACATCTACTTTTTCTCTAGATTTTGTAAAAATACTTACCAACATATCTGGATTTTCTGATTTCACCAAACCTAAAAGAGAAAGTTCTGACTCAATTGCTCTTAAAATTCTTTTTTTATCTAAGTCAGAAATTTCAGCCTTATCTATTCCTGTTTTATAAAAAGCAAATGTCTTATACTTTTTAAAATCTACTTTACTATCATAATCAACAGCTACTTTTATAGCACTGCACGAAGAAAATAAAATTACTAGTGTTAATAATAATGGTTTTATAAATTTCATTAGAAAGTATTTAAGAATTAATTTCACTTAAATATGACAAAAACTATGCCAAATACAATACATCTAATGCACAAAAAATGAATTCAATAAACTGAATTAATAAAATGTTAAAGATTGGGGTAATATTTTATGATTTTCGTAAATTGCAACTCTAAAAACAAACGTTTATTACGAATGGAACAAATTACAACATATAAACCTACTCATAAAGTTCGAATTGTAACTGCTGCTGCCCTTTTTGACGGCCATGATGCTGCTATTAATATTATGCGTAGAATTATTCAGTCTACTGGAGTTGAGGTCATTCATTTAGGACATGACAGAAGTGTAGAAGAGGTCGTAAACTGTGCCATTCAAGAAGATGTAAATGCAATTGCAATTACATCTTACCAAGGAGGACACAATGAGTATTTTAAATATATGTACGATTTACTGCAAGAAAAAGGTGCAGGACATATCAAAATTTTTGGAGGTGGCGGTGGCGTAATTCTTCCTAAAGAGATTAAAGACCTAATGGATTATGGAATTACTAGAATTTATGCTCCAGATGACGGTCGCGCGCTAGGCTTGCAAGGAATGATTAACGATTTAGTAAAAACTTCTGATTTTGCTCTTGGAGACGTATTAGATGTTTCTATGGAAAGCCTAGCGAATAAAGAAATTGGAAGTATTGCGAGAGTAATTTCTTCTGCAGAGAATTTCCCAGAAATTGCAAAGGCAACTTTAGACAAAATACACAATAAAAACAAAAATTCTAAAACTCCTGTTTTAGGAATTACAGGAACTGGTGGTTCAGGAAAATCTTCATTAGTAGATGAATTAGTTCGAAGGTTTTTAGTAGATTTCCCAGAAAAAACAGTTGGTTTAATTTCTGTAGATCCATCAAAAAGGAAAACAGGTGGTGCACTTTTAGGAGATAGAATTCGCATGAATGCTATTAATAATTCGCGTGTTTACATGCGTTCTTTAGCTACAAGACAGTCTAATTTAGCGTTGTCTAAATATGTAAATGAAGCCGTACAAGTTTTAAAAGCGGCAGAATTCGATTTAATTATTTTAGAAACTTCTGGCATTGGGCAATCTGATACCGAAATTATAGAACATTCTGACACTTCTTTATACGTGATGACCCCTGAATTTGGCGCTGCAACGCAATTAGAAAAAATTGACATGCTTGATTTTGCTGATTTGGTTGCCCTAAACAAATTCGATAAAAGGGGTGCTTTAGATGCGGTTAGAGATGTGAAGAAACAATACATGCGCAACAATAATTTGTGGCATATTCATATGGATGACATGCCAGTTTATGGCACCATTGCCTCTCAATTTAACGATCCAGGAATGAATACTTTGTACAAAGGTATAATGGATAAATTGGTAGAAAAAACAGGTGTAAATTTAAAATCTACGTTAGAAATCACCAAAGAAATGTCTGAAAAAATCTTTGTAATTCCACCGGCAAGAGTTCGTTATTTGTCTGAAATTGCAGAGAATAATAGAGGATATGATAAAAAAGTAGATGAACAAGTTCTCGTTGCTCAAAAATTATATGGTATCCTTCAAACAATTGAATCCATCACAAATTCATCTGCAGAAATTGTTAAAACGGGTTTAAATGAAGATGAAATTATTTCTCTTGAACTTCCCGAAGACGACAAAGCATTTTTAAAACTACTTTTTGCACAGTTCGAAAAAGTAAAATTAAATTTTGATCCTTACAATTGGGAAATCATTTTAAACTGGCAAGAAAAGGTTCAAAAATATAAAAACCCTTTATACACCTTTAAAGTTCGTGATAAAGAAATAAATATCGAAACACACAGCGAGTCGCTGTCACACACAAAAATACCTAAAATAAGTTTACCGAAGTATCAAGCTTGGGGAGACTTATTACGTTGGAATTTGCAAGAAAATGTTCCTGGAGAATTTCCGTATACAGCAGGATTATATCCCTTTAAAAGAACGGGTGAAGACCCAACAAGAATGTTTGCTGGCGAAGGTGGCCCAGAAAGAACGAATCGAAGATTTCATTATGTAAGTTTAGGTATGGATGCAAAACGTCTTTCTACGGCTTTTGATTCTGTTACTTTATACGGAAATGACCCTGGACGCAGACCAGATGTGTATGGTAAAATTGGAAATGCAGGGGTTTCAATCTGTTGTTTAGATGATGCTAAAAAATTATATTCTGGGTTTGATTTGAGTCATCATATGACCTCAGTTTCTATGACCATAAACGGCCCTGCACC
>CAJXAS010000204.1 GCA_913050305.1 uncultured Polaribacter sp.
AATTTACAAGATGCTTTTGAAAAGAAATTAGATATAAAAACAAAACGCGATCACGATCGCCATCATAATAATCAAAAATTGAAATAACATGACTTTTATAGAAAAAACAAAACAACCACTTTTTTGGAACAATGTTAGAAAAGTGACCATTCCTTTTTTTGTAATGGTTGTTTTAATCTCTTTACTTTTAAATAGCTGGGAAGCTATTTTTGATGGAAATTTTGATTTGGTAAATGAAGTAAACTTTAGCAAAGGAAAATGGATGAACTTTTGGGGATTTAAGGCCTTTTTAAGTCTCTTTTATGGAATCTATGTAACCAACAAGAAAATGAAATAATAAAAAAAAGCGACTTCTTAGTCGCTTTTTTTTTAGTTTAAAGTAATTCGTTAATCCAACTGAATCAAATCAATATCACTTTCTTTCACTTGCTTGTTCAATGCAGATACGCCAGTTTTAAATAATGTATTCAGCTTTGCCAATTCCGCATTTATCTCTTTTGTAATGTCATTTTTAAAATCTATTGCCTGCTGCGTAGGCGCATAGTTACCTATTCTAGTTAATGAGTTTAAATGGGCCAATTTGTTATTTAAACGAATTGGAAAATTTAAAGGATCTTGTCCGCTTTTAGATTTTGTTTGGTACAACGTTTCTTCAATCTTCGTTATTTTTTTTACCAAAGTATCTGCATACGCTAACAACGCTTTGTACTTTTCTTTATTTTTAATAGATTTCTTTAAAAGATGAACCTGATTCCTAACCTTCTTTACATTTTTTAATGCTTTGTGAATCTCAGTCATTTTTAGGTTAATGTCATTAATAAAATCGAACTGCATTTTCATTTCACTTATAGAAGCTTCTGAAGTAGGGTTTCTTAAAATGGTAAAGTTTTGCTTTACTGTCTTGCCATTTACAGATAATATTACATTGTAAGTTCCAGGCAATGCCATTGGGCCGTTTAGAGAAGCCCACCACAAAATCATTCCTTTTACTTTTTCTGCACCTGGGTACATCATGTTCCAATAGAAAATATTGTTACCGTCTTCTATTTTTAATTTTTCTTCTTTCTTTTCTTTATTAGGTTTGGTGCTATATTTTTTAATGAAGTTATCATTTACATCATAGAAAGAAAGCGAGATGGTATCTTTCTTATTTTCTTTTTTAATGAAATAATTTACAGCAACACCACCGGCATGATTGGTACCTTGTGTTCTAGAGGTTTTACCGTTTCCGCCACTCATATTATAAGCGTCTTTTGGTTGGTATAAAACCATGTCTTGTGCACTGATGGTTTTATTTAGTTGATGCAACGGCGTTAAATCGTCAATAATCCAAAGAGATCTTCCTTGTGTTGCAGCAATTAAGTTGTCGTTTTTAATAGCCAAATCTGTAATGGGTACAATTGGTAAATTTTGCTGAAAAGATTCCCAGTTTTTACCATCATCAAAAGAAATATACATTCCTCTCTCTGTTCCTGCATACAACAATCCTTTTCTTTTAGGATCTGCTCTCAATGCTCTTGTAAAACTTTCATCTCCAATTCCATTGGTAATTTGTTTCCAAGATTTTCCGTAGTTATCTGTTTTATAAATGTAAGGTCTGTAGTCTCCAGACTTGTATTTTGTACCTACAACATAAGCACTACCCTTTACAAACGGATTCACTTCAATGCAATTAATCATCATCCATTCTGGCATCTTTTTAGGCGTTACATTGTCCCATGTTGTGCCATTATTTTTTGATACATGCACCAAACCATCATCAGAGCCTGTCCAAATTAAGCCAGGTTCTAATGCAGATTCTGTAGCTGCGAAAATGGTTCCGTAATATTCTACTCCGGTATTGTCTTTTGTAATAGGGCCGCCCGAAGCACCTAAGGTTTTAGGATCATTTCTAGTCAAATCAGGACTAATTAATTCCCAAGATTGTCCTTCATTTTCGGTTGCGTGTAAATGATTAGAACCTGCATATAGTTTCTTTTTATTATTTGGTGAAAAGAAGATTGGAAAATTCCATTGAAAACGGTATTTAAAATCTTCTGCTCCATGACCCATTGGGTCATCTGGCCAAACATTTACTGCTCTGGTTTCTCCTGTCTTATGATTTTTTCTAGTTAACAAGCCACCATAACTTCCACCATATACAATCTCATCATTTAAAGGGTCTACTGCAATATGTGCACTTTCACCACCGGCAGTAGAGCTCCAATCAGATGCGGTAATAAATCTACCTGCAGTTCTGTGCGAAATTCTTACCGTAGAATTGTCTTGTTGCGCTGCTAAAATTCTGTAAGGAAAATGGTTGTCTGTGGTAACTCTGTAAAATTGTGAAGTAGGCTGGTTCATATAAGTGCTCCAATTCTCGCCAGCATCAAAAGAAACTTGTGCGCCACCATCATCTCCAATAATCATTCTTTGGTTGTCTTCTGGGGCAATCCATAAGTCATGATGATCTCC
>CAJXAS010000205.1 GCA_913050305.1 uncultured Polaribacter sp.
TTGTTATGCCAATTCTGGCTTCTGTCCTAAAACACCTAAATGTCTAAAATGCTCTACAAGTGCTTTACGCATTGTTTTGTATTCATTATAGGGTAAATTAAATTCATTAGCCGTTTCTTTTACAATTTTAGCTAATTTACTATAATGCACATGAGAAATATGAGGAAAAATATGATGTTCAACCTGATGATTTAAACCGCCTGTATAAAAGTTTACTAACCAATTGCTAGGTGCAAAGTTAGAAGTGGTATATAATTGGTGGACTGCCCAAGTGTGCTCTAAATTCCCTTCTTTGTCTGGAATTGGCATGGTTGTGTTTGGTACAATATGTGCCAATTGAAAAACAATGCTTAAAATCATACCTGCAGTATAATGCATTACAAAAAATCCGATTAATATTTTCCACCAAGCAACGTCTAAAACTAACAAAGGCAAGGCAATCCAAAAGGCATAATAGACAACTTTTGATATGACTAACTTAGTCCATTCTGTAGCAGGATTTGGAAATTTACCATAGGATAATTTACGCTTTAAATAACGGTGCATTTGTTTTACATCTGTAGTAATTGCCCAGTTAATAGTTAACAAACCGTACAAGAAAACAGAATAGTATTTTTGAAGTTTGTGAATTTTTAACCATTGAGAATGCAAAGAGAAACGAATAATTCTACCTGCGTCTATATCTTCATCGTGGTCTTTTATATTTGTAAACGTATGGTGTAATACATTGTGCTGCACCTTCCAGTTATACACATTTCCAGCTAAAATGTAAATACTACTTCCCATTAACTTATTTACCCACTTTCTTTTAGAAAACGATTCATGGTTTGCGTCATGCATTACATTCATACCAACACCAGCCATTCCGACACCTGTAAGAATGGTTAGTAAACCCATTGCCCATTGTGGCATGCTAACCGTTAAAACTACTATAAACGGTATTAAAAATAGAGAAAACATTAAAATTGCTTTGGTATACAATTTCCAGTTTCCGGTTCTGTTAATTTCGTTTTCTTTAAAATAACTATTTACTCTTTTATTAAGAGTTCTAAAGAATTTTGCTTTATCTACTCTTGAAAAATTTATTGTTTTCATTTAAGTGTATTAGTATCGTTTTACAAAAATAATGCTTTTGAAACTGCTTTTTACAATAAACGACAGATTTTGTTGTGAATTGTTTGTTAAGTATAACTATTTTTGTGGCTTAAACCTTATTAGATGGATATTATTCGCAAATATTTTAAAAATTTATCACCAACCCAAATTCAACAATTTGAAAAATTACAGGAATTATACGAAGACTGGAATTTGAAAATAAATGTTGTTTCTAGAAAAGATATTGATGAGTTGTATTTGCGCCACGTATTGCACTCTTTAGGAATTGCCAAAGTAGTGCAGTTTAAACCAGGCGCTCGGGTATTGGATGTTGGAACTGGTGGTGGTTTCCCAGGTATACCATTGGCAATATTATTTCCAGAAACACAATTTCATTTGGTAGATTCTATTGGTAAAAAGATAAAAGTAGTAGATGAAGTAGTAGCAGGTTTGGGCTTAGAAAATGTAAAAACTACTAATGGTAGGGTCGAAGAAGTTAAAGATACCTATGATTTTATTGTAAGTAGAGCGGTTGCACAAATGGAAACTTTTGTAGGTTGGACAAAAGGTAGAATTAGTAAAAAGCAAAATCACGATCTTAAAAATGGTATACTATACCTTAAAGGAGGCGATTTATCTGAAGAATTAAAATTATATACTTCTGCAACTATTTATGACTTACCGGCTTACTTTGAAGAAGATTTCTATGAAACTAAAAAGGTGGTACATTTAGGTATGAAGTTTAAAGGGTAAATTATCTTTTTTCATTAATTATGTTTAAAATGCGCTATGCATTGATTTTAAAATAGTTCTTTAACTATTAATGTTTTGGGTAAAGAAAACTTTTGTGCCTTTGTAAAAATAAATTAAGAAAGTTTTCTTTAAATGGTTACTATTAGTAAAATCTTAGTGCAGCAATCAAATGTATTTTTTTTAAAATATTATTTAGGTAGTAGAGGATTGTTTTTTCTTCTTATTTTAATGTTTAATATTTAAATAACTTATTGCTATATAGGTTTTTATGTACGCGTATGGCAGGTATTATGTCTTTGTAGATAAAGGCTCTTCTTAAAAATACTTATTATAAATAGTATTCGAAATTAAAATTAGATTTCTTCTTTTTTTAAAGGTATCCTAAAAATCCTTATCTTAGATAAATAATAAATTACATAACATATTAAAAGATGAAAAGTTTTATTTTAAAGTGGTATCCAATTATTTTAGCTTTCATGTGTTTGTTGTATTCTGTAGGTTACGGAATATTAGGAATGACAGATGAAGCACAATATTCAGCGCATTGGCCAGGAACAATATTATTGTTTGCAATAGCAATTAGACAAAGAAG
>CAJXAS010000206.1 GCA_913050305.1 uncultured Polaribacter sp.
TATGAACCATTTTTAAATCTGCAAAACCACCGTGAGAAAATGCTCTTATAAGGTTTAAAGTTGATGCTGACTGAGAATAAGCTTTAAATAATCTTTTCGGGTCAGGTACTCTTAGTTTCTTATTGAATTCTATACCGTTTATGTTGTCTCCTAAATAACTAGGCAATTCTACACCTTCTTTTATTTCCGTTGGTGCACTTCTAGGTTTTGAAAATTGTCCTGCAATTCTTCCTAGCTTAACAACTGGCAATGATGCAGAATATGTAAGAACTAATGACATTTGCAACATTAATTTAAAAGTATCTCTAATGTTGTCAGGATGAAATTCAGCAAAACTTTCTGCACAATCTCCACCTTGTAGCAAGAATCCTTTTCCATCTACAACATCTGCTAGTTGCTCTTTTAAATGTCTCGTTTCTCCTGCAAATACTAAAGGAGGAAAATTTTTAATTTTCCCAAGCACCATGTCTAGTTCTTTTTTATCTGGATATTCCGGAATATGTTTTACGGGATAATTTCTCCAGCTATTTATTTTCCATTTTTTCATATACAACTCTAAGATGTATTTATAGTTTAATTGATTATAAAGTAAATTTGTTTTTTTAAAAAATTATTTATTCTACTGTTACAGATTTTGCCAAATTTCTTGGTTTATCAATATCGTAGCCTTTTTCTAATGCAGTATAATAGGCTAGTTTTTGTAAAGGAATTGTTAGTAAGAATGGAAGCAAATCATCACTTGTATTTTCGACTTCGATTTTTTCCCAAATATTTTCTGAAATAACCTCATCTGTGCTTTTATTTGTTATCAATAATACTTTTGCACCTCTTGCTATTACTTCCTGCATATTTGAAATTATTTTTTTATGGTAAAGACCTTTTGGGGCTAAAACAATAACAGGCATACCATCTTCTATTAGAGCTAATGGTCCATGTTTCATTTCACCCGCAGGATAACCTTCTGCATGAGTGTAAGAAAGTTCTTTAAGTTTTAAAGCTCCTTCTAAAGCAATTGGATATGAAGATCCTCTACCAAGAAACATTGAACCTTTTGCGTCAGCAAATGTCTTAGAAATAGATTGTATTTGGCTCTCAGTTAAAAGTGTTTTTTCAACTAATTTTGGTAACTCCTTAAGATTTTTAGTTTTTTGAATATAAGAATTTTTATCTAAATCTTTTCTTAAAAAAGATAGTTTTAAGGTTAATATATAAAGAACTAACATTTGACCTAAAAAAGCTTTAGTTGAAGCCACTCCTATTTCAGGCCCACAATGAATTGGTAAAACAAAATTTGAGTCTCTTGCTATTGAGCTTTCAATAACATTAACAATACATGCTGTTTTCATATCATTCTTATTACACAAGTCTAATGCTGCATAGGTGTCTGCTGTCTCACCTGACTGGGAAACAAAAATATATAAATTATTTTTCTTAAATCTATTTTTTCGATACCTAAACTCTGAGGCCACATCAGTAGTTACGTCTAAAGAAGTTAATTCTTCAAACCAATATTTTGCTATTAAACATGAATTATAAGCTGTTCCGCAGCCTATTAATGTTACAGAAGAAATTTCATTAATTTTCCAAGGAAAATTATAAATATTTATTTCATTATTAATATTATCTATATATTCTTTAATACAATTCTTAAGTGTTATTGGCTGTTCTTCAATTTCTTTTGCCATAAAGTGTTTAAAATCACCTTTATCATAATTCTCTTCATTTGAAGATAGTTCTAAAACTTTTTTATTTACCTTTGTTCCATTTTCATCAAAAAATTCAACTTGGTTTTTTTTAACAATACAAAATTCTCCATCATTTAAATATGATATCTTATTTGTCATTGATTTTAGAGAATAAGAATCTGATCCTAAATAATTCTCATTTGGCCCATAACCAACAGCAAGAGGAGATCCCCTTCGTGCACCAACGATTAAATCTGGTTGATCTTTAAAAATTATTCCAAGAGCAAAACTTCCATGAAGTTGTTTCAACATTTTTATTATTGAATCTTTTAAACTATCTTTTTTCAAATATTCTGTGATTAAATGGGCTATTACTTCTGTATCTGTTTGTGATTTAAACTTATGGCCTTTGTTAACCAAATGTTTTTTTAATAACGTTGAATTTTCAATAATTCCATTATGAACGACTGACACAGTTTCCGACGAATGAGGATGGGCGTTTACAGTGTTTGGAATGCCGTGTGTGGCCCATCTTACATGGCCAATTCCAATTGTACCTTCCATTTTTATGTTGATAAGACTTTTTTCTAAGTTATCTACTCTACCTTCAGATTTAATTTCATTTATAAAACCTCCTGTAAGTGTTGCTATACCAGCTGAATCATAGCCTCTATATTCTAATTTTTTTAAAGAATTAATTATTGCAGAAG
>CAJXAS010000207.1 GCA_913050305.1 uncultured Polaribacter sp.
ATAATGCTGCCATAATAATTAATAATGGCGAATTTAAATCGTGTGTGATAAAAAAACCTAACACCAAACCTGGCAATATAGAATGACTAATTGCATCGCTAATTAGCGCCATTTTTCGCAACACTAAAAATGTACCCGGAATTGCACAGGCAATTGCCACAATACTAGCAATTAATTGTATTTCTATTTGAGCACTACTCATTTTCGTTTTCTTGTTGATTGTATAAATTTGCTGCAAAATGGTATCCTTTTGGCGTCATAGACCACATAGAACCCACTACATTTATATATTCTTTTCGTTCTAATTTTCCAAGTGATTTTCTGGTATAACCGTGAAAATTATTTAATATTCTTACCGCATGCGGATGCGCAATATTCTCATGACCCTGTGCAATCTCAAACATAAAAGCCAAAGTTTTATGCAATTCTAAATCTTTTCTATTCTGAATAAATCTAATTTGCCTAAATAATAAACCTCTTGATGGAGAAAAAATAAAAGAGAATCCCACAAAAACTGCTGCAACCAAAACAATTACGGGTCCCGTTGATAAATTATTCTGACTTGCACTAATTGCGGTACCTATCACTCCAGAACTAGCTCCAAAAAATGCAGCTAACATCACCATAATCCCTAAACTATTTGTCCATTGTCTTGCGGCTGCAGCTGGCGCTAATAACATTGCACTCATTAATACAACACCCACTGTTTGCAAACCTAAAACGATTGCAATTACGATAAATGAAGTTATTAAAATATCAATTAGTTGGATATTAAAGCCTAAAGTCTTTGCATAATCGGCATCAAACAATAGAATCTTAAACTCTTTCCAGAATAACAGCAAAACCACTAAACAGATAAAAGTTACAATCGCCATAAACCAAACATCTCTTGCCAACAAAGTTGCTGCCTGTCCGAATAAAAATTTATCCAAGCCAGATTGGTTCGCATTTGGTAACTTCTGAATATAGGTTAACAATAACATTCCAAACCCGAAGAAAATAGATAGAATTAAACCCAGTGCCGTATCTGATTTTAAATGTGTTCTTTTAATAATACTCCGTATCCAAAATGCACCCAACAGACCACTTACCAAAGCACCTATTAATAATACATTGGTTTCTTTTGTACCTGTAATTAAAAAAGCGATTGCAATTCCAGGCAAAGCTGCGTGTGAAATAGCATCACCCAATAAACTTTGTTTTCTTAATACCGCAAAGCTACCTAACATACCGCAAATTGAACCCAATATTGCCGTACCCAAGGTGATTGTCCGCAAGGTATAATCTGTAAAAACGAGTTCTATGTATTCTGAAAAATCGATGGCTGTTAGTTTTTGGGTTTTTAAGTATTTTATAATTAAAACTTATATGATATAACTGAAATATTTAAGGTGTAAACATTGAAATTTATTTCTTGTTTCTTTTCACTTTTCACTTTTCACTTTTAAAAAAAGCTACTTTTGCACACTAACCTTATAGTTAATACCATAAGTCTTCGTTAAATTATCATCATTAAAAATCTCTTTTACGGGACCTGTTGCTATTTTTTTTACGTTTAAAAACGTAACCCAATCAAAATATTCGGGCACAGTTTGCAAATCGTGATGCACAACAACTACTGTTTTTCCTGCTTTTCTTAATTGCTTTAAAATATTGATAATCGTGATTTCTGTAGTTGCATCTACCCCTTGAAAAGGCTCATCCATAAAATAGATATCAGCATCTTGCGCTAACGCTCTCGCCAAAAAAACGCGTTGCTGTTGCCCGCCTGATAACTGATTTATTTGTCTGTCTTTAAAAGAAAGCATTCCTACTTTTTCTAAAGACTCTAATGCTATTTTTCGTTCTTTTTTACCCGGTCTCTTAATCCAACCTAAACTTCCGTAGGTTCCCATCGTCACGACATCTAAAGCTGTGGTTGGAAAATCCCAATCTACACTTCCTTTTTGCGGAACATAACCTACTAATTTTCGTTGTTTATCATAGGGTTTTCCGTAGATAGAAACACTTCCTGCAATTGGGTCAATAATCCCTAAAATAGACTTTATCAAAGTTGATTTTCCTGCACCATTAGGACCAACTATTGCCATTAAAACACCTTCAGGAATCGCTAAATCTATATCCCATAAAACAGGTTTATAATTGTATGCAACCGTTAAATCATCTACAGCAATCGCTATTTTTTGTGGTTCCATTCGTTTTATTTTAAAGAGCTAACAATAATTTTTACGTTGTGTTTGTACATTCCAATATACGTAGCCTCCGTTGTTCCTGCACTTCCTAAAGCATCAGAATATAATGTTCCTCCAATCACCACTTCTTTACCTTTTGCTCGCACAGCTTCTTGCAAAGCTTCCACAGTTCTTTTTGGTACTGAACTTTCTACAAAAATTG
>CAJXAS010000208.1 GCA_913050305.1 uncultured Polaribacter sp.
ATAATTTAACACCAATAGACGCTGTAAAATTTGCAGCTGCTTATGGTGCGTTTATCAAAGTAAGAAATGCTGATAAGAAAAACATAAAAGTAGTAATAGGAAGGGATGCACGTATTTCTGGAAAAATGATTTCTAGTTTGGTTGCAAATACTTTAGTAGGATTAGGAATTGATGTTATTGACTTAGGCCTGTCTACAACACCAACTGTAGAAGTAGCTGTGCCTTTAGAAAATGCAGATGGCGGAATTATTTTAACAGCATCTCATAATCCGAAACAATGGAATGCCTTAAAGTTATTAAACGAAAAAGGTGAGTTTTTAAACGGCGCAGAAGGAGAAATAATTCTTGAGTTAGCAGAAAGCGAAGCTTTTGAATTTGCAGATGTAGATGATTTAGGAAAATATACAAAAAACAATTCTTATTTAGAAAAACATATTCAAGAAGTTTTAAACCTAGAGTTAGTTGATGTAGAAGCTATCAAAAATGCTAACTTTAAAGTAGTAGTAGATGGGGTAAATTCTACTGGAGGAATCTTTATTCCTGCTTTACTGAAAGAATTAAATGTAGCATGTGTAGAATTATATTGCACTCCGAATGGAGAGTTTCCTCACAATCCAGAACCACTAAAAGAACATTTGACAGATATTTCTAATCTTGTTGTAAAAGAGCATGCAGATTTCGGAATTGTTGTAGATCCTGATGTAGATAGATTGGCGTTGGTTTCTGAAGATGGTTCTATGTTTGGTGAAGAGTATACTTTAGTTGCTTGTGCTGATTATGTTTTAGGAAAATTAGGTGGTGGAAATACGGTTTCGAATTTATCTTCCTCTAGAGCGTTAAGAGATGTTACGCAAAAACACGGCGGAATATATACTGCAAGTGCAGTTGGTGAAGTGAATGTTGTACTTAAAATGAAAGAGACAAATACAGTCATTGGTGGAGAAGGAAATGGAGGAATCATTTATCCTGCTTCTCACTATGGTAGAGATTCTTTGGTTGGTGTTGCCTTATTTTTATCGCACTTAGCAAACAAGAAAATGTCTTGTAAAGAATTAAGAGATTCGTATCCAAGTTACTTTATGAGTAAAAATAAAATTCAGTTAACGCCAGAAATAGATGTTGATAAAATTTTAGAAACAATGGCATCAACATACAGGCACGAAGACGTAAATACAATTGATGGTGTAAAAATAGATTTCTCAGATGAATGGATTCATTTAAGAAAATCGAATACAGAGCCAATAATTAGAATTTATACAGAAGCAAAATCTCAAGGAGCAGCAGATGATTTGGCAGTGCGTTTTATCAATGAAATAAAGGAGATTATTTAAAAATTAAGTAAAATTTTGAAAACATATATTATCATTTTAATGGCGCTATTTTTTAGTGTTACCTCCACAACAGGGCAACAGAGCGATGCAGTTACTAAAAGGAAAAAGGTTACGAACAAAGGTAAATTTTTTGTGTATTGGGGATGGAACTGGGCAAGTTATTCTAATTCTGATATTCGATTTAAAGGAGCTGACTACGATTTTACACTGTCTAATGTAAGAGCACAAGATAGACAAACTAAATTTTCTGTTGATAGTTATTTCAATCCTGCTAATATTACGATACCGCAAACAAATTATAGAATTGGATATTTTTTTAAAGAAAACTATACTGTTTCTATTGGCGTAGACCATATGAAATATGTGATGGTAGATGATCAAAATGTTACAATTAATGGAGAAATTAATACAGGTAATACAAGATATGACGGCATTTATACGGGAGAAGATATTCAATTAGGAGAAGATTTCTTAAGATTTGAACATACAGACGGTTTAAATTATTTAAATATAGAAGTAAAACGTTTTGATAATATTGACCATTGGTTTGGTTTAGAATTAGAGAACTTGCAAATAAACATTACAGAAGGTTTTGGAGCTGGAGTTTTATATCCAAAAACAGATACGTCTTTACTAGGTAAAGAAAGACATGATGATTATCATTTGTCTGGTTGGGGTATTTCTGGGGGAGCAGGTTTAAATATAACGTTCTTAAAGCATTTTTATATTCAGGCAGATTATAAGATTGGGTATATTAATATGCCAAATATTAAGACTTCTTTAAGTACTGTAGATTCTGCATCACAAAGTTTTTACTTTTTTCAAAACAATCTCTTAATAGGTGGTAAGTTTCGATTATTTTAAAGAATATAATTAGGAGTTCGGAACAGTATTTTAATCAGTTTAGATAAGATATAGTTGGCAAAAATCAAAAATTGCAATTAGCTTATAGTGAACAATATTTATATATACAGTATGGTCTGCTAGGGGCGATTGTGTTATCTTATAT
>CAJXAS010000209.1 GCA_913050305.1 uncultured Polaribacter sp.
CTCTTATCTTATACGCTGAACATAGTTTTAACGTGTCAACTTTTACCGCAAGAACTATAACAAGCAGCTTATCTGACATTCATGGAGCAATTACAGGAGCTATTGCTAGTTTGAAAGGCCCTCTCCATGGTGGTGCTAATGAGGAAGTTATGCATATGTTTAAAAAAATTAAAAAGCCAGAAAATGCAGCAAAATGGATTTTAGATGCTTTGGAAAAGAAAAAAATCATTATGGGATTTGGTCATAGAGTTTATAGCAAAGGAGATTCTAGGGTTCCTACCATGAAAAAATATTATTTGAAGGTTGCAGAACTACTTAAAGAAAAAAACTTACCTAAGATGAGTCAAATCATTGAAGATATAATGTTAGAAAAAAAAAATATTCATCCAAATGTGGATTATACTACTGGACCAATCTATCACTTGATGGGATTTGATACTGATTTTTTTACACCAATATTTGTTATTTCAAGAATAACAGGATGGTCTGCACACATAATGGAACAACATGCAGCCAATAAGTTAATCAGACCACTTTCTAAATACAGTGGCGAGAAGCATCGTAAAGTAATGCTTCTCAACCAAAGATAAAATTATTTTCCAGGAACTTTATAAGAAGCCGCTGCTTTTGCAGCAAGTTTTGCAACACTGTTAATGTTAATTGGTTCCATTATGTTTATATTAGTAACTGCCCCAGTTGCTTCTGTAGCAAGCTTCGCGGCTGCCATACTTTCAAAGTTAGGAGCATCTAGTGAAACGATAAAATCGTAAGAGCCTCTAACAATATCATAGCTTAATACTTTACCTCCTACAGCTTTAGCAACAGCGTTAATTGCTGCACTCCTATCGGTATCAGGATTAGAAACAAAACCTTGAAATGCTTTTGAGGTATAATTTCCCATAAGATAAAATTTTGCCATAAACCCTCCTTTCAGGAAATTATTTTACTAATTGTTCTTAATATAAGGAAGTAAATTTATTATTGGTTTTATGAGAAGGCTTCTGCCCACGAACCTTTAGTTGAAGCCTTTGAATATTCAGTAGCTCTACCTTCAAAGAAATTCATATGTTCTACTGCATTAAGCATAGTATCCAACCATGTTAATGGGTTTTTTTCTACCTGATAAATAGGCTCTAATCCAAGTTGAATTAATCTTCTATTTCCTATCCAACGGATATATTGCTTAATCTCACCAGATGTTAAACCTTGAATAGGTCCCATTTCAAATGCCAGGTTTATAAAAGCATCTTCATGTGAAACTATTGTTCTACATGCTTCATAAATTTCTTTTTTAAGTTTCTCTGTCCAGATATCAGGATTTTCGTCAATAAAAGTTTTAAATAATTTAATCATAGAATTGCAGTGCAATGTTTCATCTCTAACAGACCAAGTTACAATTTGACCCATACCTTTCATTTTATTATACCTTGGGAAATTTAGTAGAATTGCAAAGCTAGCAAATAATTGTAAACCTTCTGTAAAAGCACTAAAGACAGCAATGGTCTTTGCAATATTGTGATTTGATTTTACATCAAAACCTTGCATGTAATCGTACTTATCTTTCATTTCTTTATACTTTAAAAAAGCTGAATATTCTGATTCTGGCATTCCTATAGTATCTAATAGATGAGAATAAGCTGCGATATGAACACCTTCCATAGCAGCAAATGCTGACATCATCATTAGTGTTTCTGTCGGCTTAAATACATTCATATAATGTCTTATATAACAGTTACTAACCTCAACATCTGCTTGAGTAAAAAATCTAAATATGTGAGTTAATAAATTTTTTTCTGCTTGATTTAGATTTTTCTGCCAATCTCTAACATCGTCACCTAAAGGAACTTCTTCTGGAAGCCAATGTATCCTCTGTTGTGTTAACCAAGCATCATAGCACCATGGATATCTAAAGGGTTTATAAATAGGATTTCCAACTAATAAACCCGACTTTTTTTGAGCTTCTTTATTTTTTTCTAACTTTACTACTGGCATGATAAACATTCTTCATTATCTTGATCTTCTTTCGTTTTAGTAATAGCTGCTCCTGTTGAGAGTCCTCTATTTATATTCTCAGCTCTTTGTATTGATTTAGATCTACAATAATACAAACTTTTCAACCCTTTTTTCCAAGCTTGGAAATGTACTTGATGTAACTCTTTTTTATGGACATCTGCTGGTAAGAAAATATTAATCGATTGAGATTGGGAAACAAAAGGAGTTCTATCTGCGCCTAGCTCGACTATCCATTTTTGATCTATTTCAAATGCTGTTTTGAATACATCTTTTTCATTTCTAGTTAAAAAATCTAAGTGTTCAACTG
>CAJXAS010000210.1 GCA_913050305.1 uncultured Polaribacter sp.
CAATTTTTGTAGAAAGTTCAGTACCAAAAAGAACTGTGGAAGCTTTGCAAGAAGCCGTAAAAGCAAAAGGTAAAGAAGTAGTGATTGGAGGAACTTTATATTCTGATGCTCTAGGAAGTTTAGGAACAGCCGAGGCTACGTATGTTGGAATGTACAAACACAACGTAAAAATTATTGTTAGCTCTTTAAAATAAACCGAATGGAACCACAAAAAATAGCGATTGCTGTAGATGATTTAACGGTTGCATATAATTATAAACCTGTTTTATGGGATATTGATTTAGCGATTCCTGAAGGGGTTTTAATGGCAATTGTGGGTCCGAATGGCGCAGGAAAATCAACCTTAATAAAATCTATTTTAGGAATTATTGACCCAATCGCAGGAAGTGTTTCTATTTATGGAAAACCGTATGATAAACAACGAAAATTAGTAGGGTATGTTCCGCAAAAAGGAAGTGTAGATTGGGATTTTCCAACTACAGCTTTAGATGTGGTGCTGATGGGAACTTACGGAAGTTTAGGTTGGATTAAAAGGCCTGGCAAAAAAGAACGAAAAACAGCATTAGAGTCTTTAGAAAAAGTAGGGATGCTTTCTTTTAAAGACCGCCAAATAAATCAATTATCCGGAGGGCAACAGCAACGCGTATTTTTGGCGAGAGCTTTAGCGCAAAATGCTTCCATTTATTTTATGGATGAGCCTTTTCAAGGGGTAGATGCAACGACTGAAATTACGATTATCAACATCTTAAAGGAATTACGAAAAGCAGGAAAAACAGTTGTTGTGGTTCATCACGATTTACAAACCGTGCCAGAATATTTTGATTGGGTTACGTTTTTAAATGTAAAAAAAATAGCAACAGGTCCCGTAAAAGATATTTTTAATGATGATAATTTAACGAAAACATACGGGATAAACTATAAGGTCAGTGTACAAAAGTAGATTTTTTTAAAATAGAGACAACAACTAAAACCCAAGCCATCGATTTTTCAGAATACATACAACTAGTTTTTACAGATTACACCTTGCGGACAATAACCTTAGGTACGGCAATATTGGGTTCAATTTGTGGTATGTTAGGTAGTTTTGCAGTATTAAGAAAACAAAGTTTGTTAGGCGATGCTATTTCACACGCAGCTTTACCAGGAATTGCAATCGCTTTTTTAATTACAGGCACAAAAGAAACCAATGTCTTATTAATAGGCGCTCTGGTAAGTGGTTTGTTAGGTGCATTTTGGATTCGGGGAATTATCAAAAGAACACATTTAAAATCAGATACTGCATTAGGCTTAATATTATCCATTTTCTTTGGATTTGGAATGTTATTGCTAACCTATATTCAAAAGTTGCCAAATGCGAACCAATCTGGCTTAGATAAATTTTTATTCGGACAAGCAGCAACATTGTTAGCAAGAGATGTTTGGTTTATGGCTTCTGTAACTTTTATCTGTTTAGTGGTTTTGCTGTTATTCTGGAAAGAGTTTAAAATTTTATTGTTTGATGCCGATTATGCAAAGACTTTAGGCTTTAATATCCAACTAATTGATATTTTAATAACTTCATTTATCGTAATTGCAATTGTTTTAGGTTTGCAAACAGTAGGTGTTGTATTAATGAGTGCAATGTTATTAGCGCCAGCTGCAGCGGCAAGACAATGGACTAATAGTTTAGGGATTATGGTGGTTTTGGCTGCGTTTTTCGGAGCTACTTCTGGAGTTGTGGGTACTGCAATTAGTGCTAGTCAGAATAACTTATCAACGGGACCCGTAATTGTTTTGGTTGCAGCAGTTTTTGTTGGATTCTCTTTTATTTTTTCCCCTTCAAGAGGATTATTATTTAGACAAATTAGATTTATTCAGAATAGAAAAGATTTACAGCTACATAAAACATTAGCTTTTATGTTTGAGATTGTTGAAGGTCATGAGAATATTTCGCATCCACACGCCGTAAAAATATTAAATAATTTTCAAGGTTATACTAGAAAATCTCTGGGAAAATTAGAACGAAAAGAATATATTAATGTAGAAGGTTCCATGTGGTCTATGACGCTAAAAGGATATCATTTTGCAGCGAATTTATACAATCAACAAGGAAGCAAAAATGAGTAGTGCTCAAATAGAAATACAATTAATTGCGAGTATTGTGGCAATTGCCTGTGCAATTCCAGGTACATTTTTAGTGTTGCGAAAAATGGCGCTAATTAGCGATGCAATCAGTCATTCTATATTGCCAGGTTTGGTGTTAGGCTTTTTTATCACACACGATTTAAATTCGCCATTATTAATTATTATGGCAGCATTAT
>CAJXAS010000211.1 GCA_913050305.1 uncultured Polaribacter sp.
GAAAAACCAGTATACATATTAACAAATAACAATACAATAACATGATACATTTGATAACGAACCCCCGTTTCAAAACTTAATAAGCTCTCGGCTGTTAAACTGTCTTTTAATGCATGTGCACCAAAAGCACCAAAAATAATTGCCAACATTCCTAAAAAACAAATAATTATATAATTTTTAAACATTATTGATGGTTTTTGTTAAATTTTAAACAAATGATGTATCTTCGTGTTTCATACAAAAATACATTATTTATCATATGAAAAATATTCTAATTATTGGTGCTGGAAAATCGAGTTCTACCCTTGTAAAATATCTTTTAGACACTTCTGAGCAAGAAGCATTATTTATAACTATTGCAGATATATCTACAGAAAATGCTAATAAATTAATCAATAAACATAGAAATGCAGAAGCAATAATATTAGATGTATTTGACAAACATCAGCGCGAAGAGCAAATACAAAAAGCAGATATTGTAATCTCTATGCTACCCGCAAGGTTTCATTTAGATGTAGCTAAAGATTGTATTACTTTTAATAAGCATATGGTTACTGCTTCTTATATTTCTGACGAAATGAAAGCTTTAGATGCAGAGGCAAAAAAGAAAGGCTTGGTTTTTATGAATGAAATTGGTCTAGATCCAGGGATTGACCATATGAGTGCAATGCAAGTAATAGATAAAATTAAAGATGCTGGCGGTAAAATGCTATTGTTTGAATCTTTCTGTGGCGGAATCGTAGCTCCTGAAAGTGATAACAACTTATGGAATTATAAGTTTACCTGGAATCCTAGAAATGTAGTTTTAGCAGGACAAGGTGGTGCTGCCATGTTTATACAAGAAGGAACGTACAAATACATACCCTATACTAAATTATTTAGAAGAACAGAATTCTTAAAAGTAAATGGTAGTGGCGATTTTGAGGCTTATGCAAATAGAGATTCTTTAAAGTATAGAAGTGTATACGGCTTGAATGATATTCCTACAATGTACAGAGGAACTATTAGAAAAATAGGATTCTCTAGAGCTTGGGATATTTTTGTCCAATTAGGAATGACTGATGACTCTTATACTATAGAAGCCTCTGAAAATATGAGCTATAGAGATTTTGTGAATTTATTTTTAGGATATTCTCCTTCAGATTCTGTAGAGTTAAAATTACGCTCTTACCTTAATATAGAGCAAGATGACGTGATGTGGGCAAAAT
This sequence comes from uncultured Polaribacter sp., assembly GCA_913050305.1. Taxonomy (GTDB): domain Bacteria; phylum Bacteroidota; class Bacteroidia; order Flavobacteriales; family Flavobacteriaceae; genus Polaribacter. The sequence goes on from CAJXAS010000211.1 coordinate 1,209, forward strand.
TAGTAGAGTTAGACCTCTTTAATCCAGAAAAGAAAATTGGATTGACAAATGCAACCCCTGCAAAAATGCTTCAAAAAATATTAGAAGATTCATGGACCTTGCAAGAAGAGGATAAAGATATGATTGTAATGCAACATCTTTTCGGTTACGAATTAAATGGTAAAAAGCATCAAATAGAAAGTAGTTTTATTGTTTTAGGAGAAAACCAAACCTATACAGCAATGTCTAAAACAGTAGGTTTACCTGTTGGAATTGCTGCCTTAAAAATTCTAAAAGGAGAAATTAAAACACCAGGTGTTCAAATACCAATTAACAAAGAGGTATACGAACCTATTTTAAAAGAATTAGAAAATTACGGTCTTAAATTTACCGAGAAAGAAGTACCATATATGGGATATAATCCGAATAATGTAAATAAATAAATTCATGTAATTGCGAAGAATTAATAACCTAATAGAATAATTACTTCTTCGCAATTATATATTAAAACTACATTTTTAGATAAAAATCTTTCGTTAATTGAATATAGTCTTCTGTATATTCGTGTCTAGCAAGTTCTATAATTAAATGTGTTTCTTCTAATTCAGTTTCCTGAAAAGAAAATGCCAACAAACTTCTTTTCACTTCTGACTTTTTATTTCCTTGAACTCTGCAAACTTTGTTTAAAAACAAATGATGCTCTTTGGCTATATTTATAAAGTTCGCTTCCTCTTTAAACGGAATAATCGTAGAAAAAATTCCAGTTTCTGATAAAATTTTAGAAACGCCAACTAACAATTCTTCAAAAGACAATGAAGAAGTAAAACGTGCCTTATTTCTTGAGGAATCGTCACTTTCAAAGTTGTCTGTATAAAAAGGTGGATTCGATACAATTAAATCATAACTCTCATCCTCAGCCATTATTTCATCTGCAAATTCCTGAAAAGTCGCGTTATAACAATACAAACGGTCTCCCCAATAAGATTTTTCAAAGTTTTCAACCGCTTGTTCATATGCATTTTCATCTAACTCCACAGCATCAATTGTCATAGCATCAGAACGCTGTGCAATCATTAGCGCAA
>CAJXAS010000212.1 GCA_913050305.1 uncultured Polaribacter sp.
GGCGATACTGTAAAGTGGGTGTGGAATAGTAATAACCACAACGTGGTTAGTAACACTAATGCAAATGAATCTTTTAATAGTGGGAATCTTCAGAATGCCGGAACTACTTTTTCACATACTTTTACATCTGAAGGAACAAGTGGTTATCGATGTTCGCCACATGCGAGTATGAATGGTATTATTACTGTAGTTGCAGAGGGGGCTTTAGGTACCTCAGAAGTAACACGTTTAAAGTTTGAAATGTATCCAAACCCGGCATCAGATAAGGTAAGTATTCAATTGCCTTCTGGAGCTGAAAATGCTACGGTAGAATTTTATGATTCTTTAGGTAGATTGGCGCTTTCTAAAAAAGTGACACGTATTAACAATAAAATGGATGTGAATGCTTTAAGTAAGGGTATTTATATTTTAAAAGTTTTTACGGCAGATCAAATTGGAAGTCAGAAATTTATTAAAAATTAAGTATTCAATAATTTTTAATCTTAAAAAACCAATTGTATTTATAGCAATTGGTTTTTTTTGTGCCCTTTTTAAAGTAGATTTGTAGTACAATAAAAAAAAGCATGAATTACATCTTATTTGATAGTGACGTTAGAGATACACTATTGCCATTTACATATACAAAACCCGTTGCAGATATTAGAATCGGAATTTTAACCATTAGAGAAAAATGGGAGAAACGTCTTGGTTTAACTACCACTACAATTACCGCAGATTATTTAGAAGAAAAATATCCGATGGTAGAAATGGAAGAGAATATTCTTATAAATGCTTCTTTTTGTCCTACTGAATCTTTGGTAGAAAAGGTAAAAAATCTTTCTAAAAATGAAGCTATTTTTAAAGGTGAAGATGTACTGGCATTTCATACAACACAAAGCCAAGAAGAGGTAGATTTTGATACGTATACCCAAATTGAATTTGATGAAGAATTGATTCAAATAAAAAACACTTCAGATATTTTTACGCACAATGGTAAAGCAATTCAGCAAGATTTTGATTTAATTACGGAAGAAAGAACTTCTGAAGCAATACCAGCTGGAATACAAGTTATAAACCCAGGAAATGTTTTTATTGAAGAAGGTGCGCAAATTTTATTTTCTACTTTAAATGCATCAGAAGGGCCTATTTATATTGGTAAAGATGCTTTAGTTATGGAAAACTCTTCTATAAGAGGCCCTTTTGCAATGTGTGAAAATGCTGTTGTTAAAATGGGTGCAAAAATTTATAAAGACACCACTTTAGGACCCTTCGTTAAAGTAGGTGGGGAGATAAGTAATTCGGTAATTTTCGGGTATTCTAGCAAAGGCCATGACGGTTATTTAGGAAACTCTGTGATAGGTGAGTGGTGTAATTTAGGAGCGGGTACCAATAATTCGAATTTAAAAAACAATTATTCTGAAGTTAAATTATGGAATTATGAAACCGAGCGTTTTGCTAAAACAGGTTTGCAGTTTTGTGGTTTAATGATGGGAGATCATTCTAAATGTGCTATTAATACCATGTTTAACACAGGAACGGTAGTTGGTGTGAGTGCAAATCTTTTTGGAAGTGGATTTCCAAGAAACTTCACTCCTTCTTTTAGTTGGGGAGGTGCAGCAGGGTATGAAACCTTTCAAATGAATAAAGTTTCTGAAGTTGTTACAGCAGTAATGAAACGTAAAACCTTAGTTTTTGATGCAGTAGATCAAAAAATTTTAGACCATGTTTTTGAGGAAACAAAGCAATATCGAAATTTTTAGTTTTTAGAGTGCTTTTTTTATGCAGTTCCAATGTTCACTTTTTGTGTGCTTTCCATACTAAGTTTTGCTGAAATTTTTAATTTAAAAGGTGCACTGTAACGTCTAATTACTTTGTCATTTCTGTACTTCTGTTTTTAATAACCGATTTTGTAATTTTTTTATAGTTTCACTTTTCTTTTTTCCATTATTTGTGCTAAATCACTAGAGATTTCTATAAAAGTATATTTTTATAATAATTTTCTGTTAGCATATGAATTTGATTGTAAATATCGAAAATTTAAACTCGAAAACTCTTGAGAAAATTTGCAAACTCTATATTCGCTTAATGCTTATGTATATCACTGAATGATACATTTATATGGGAATCCTTTAATTATATTCAAACTTAAATTATATCTAGCAGTCTTTGTTTACGAAATTAAAACATCATATGTCTTTGACGTTTATTGGTAGTTCTATGGAATTAAATTCCTTTATTATTATTATTTCTTTAATAAGCCAGTAAGTCTTAAATTTAAATATTGGGTA
>CAJXAS010000213.1 GCA_913050305.1 uncultured Polaribacter sp.
GTAATAAAATTGGTATTTTTTTCTTTTTGAAAAGCGACAAGCTTCTCTAGTACTTCATCATAACTTTTAGTGCCTTCTAAAGAAACTTTTTGCTGTTGCAAACCCATTCTATAAAAATGACAATGCGCATCTATTAAACCAGGAACTATGGTTTTATTTTCTGCATTTACAATTTTGTCAGATTGATACCTACCTGTAATTTCTTCATTTTTTCCAACAGCTACAAATACACCATCTTTAATAGCAAAAGCTTCTGCTTGATCAAAACTAGTATTTACTGTATAAGTATTTGAATTGATTACAATTAAATCTACTTTTTCTTTACTACAGGAAAAAACGGTCAGTATAGTAATGAGGAGTAAAAGGTTTTTTTTCATTTTTTTGATTCTTTAATTCAGGAATTTATATATATAATATAAGTACAATACATTAATAAAAATTGTAACGGAATTCTAATAAAAGCTACCTTTTTAGAACCAATAGCTGGTTTAACCTTAGTTGCGTCCCAAATATGAATGGGTAGAAAAATAAGTAGCAAAATAAAGACTCCTACAGCTGCATTTTTTATAGTCGAGTCGAAAAAAAGACACAGACCTAAAATGAATTCAAGTACCCCAAAAATATAATTTACGGCTAGTTTTGGTAAAAAATTAGGAATAAAATTCTTAAAAAAATTTGGTCTAATGAGGTGCATAATTCCTGCAAAACAAAAAAGGATTCCAAATAGAATTCTTAAAAAAAGCACAGTGGTTTGCATGGTATTTATGGTTTTACTGAAACATTTTTATATAAGTATTTATCCATTAAATACACAATACTTGCCATAGAAGCACTTCCTAACTCTAGTTCACGTTTATTAACTTTATCGAAAGTATCTCTACTTGTATGATGATAATCAAAATAACGTTGACTATCTGGTCTGTAACCAACTAAGGTTACATCTTCTCCTTTTAAAGGAGCGATATCTGCACCAGAACCGCCTGCTTTTAAATCATGCAAACCATATGGAGATAAAAGTTTTTTCCAGCTTTGTAATAATTTTGTGTTCGATGCATTTGCTTGAATAGAAAAGCCTCTTGGTGTATGACCGCCAGCATCAGATTCTAAACCACCAATATGATTTTCTTTATTAAGTTTTGCCAATTCTGCATATTTCTTTGCACCACGTGTTCCGTTTTCTTCATTCATAAAAAACACAATTCGAATGGTGTTTTTTGGTTTGATGTTATTTTTTTTAAATAAATAGGCAACTTCTAAAGATTGCACAACACCTGTGCCATCATCATGCGCTCCTTCTCCCAAATCCCAGGAGTCTAAATGACCTCCAACAACAAAAATATTTTCTGGCGTCTCTGTTCCTTTAATCTCACCAACAACATTAAAAGAAGGTGCGTCTTGCAAAGTTTTACAGTTTTGTTTAAAGTAGAATTTTAAAGTCGGATTTTTCTTTAAATCTGTACTTAGTATATTTGCAGCCTTACTACTAATTGCCGCAGCAGGAATGTATTGTTCTTGTGGTAAATCATTATACGTCATAGTTCCTGTATGCGGGTAATTATCTACGGAATTAGTCATAGAGCGCACAATTACACCTTTAGCTCCAAACGCTCCACAAATCGCAGCACCTTGCACTCTTTGATCTACACAGCCACCATATGCACTAAATGTATTAATTAAAGTATTATCAAATGATCTGTTGAAGAATACAATTTTGCCTTTCATTTTTTCACCTAAAGCGGCTGCTTCTTCTAGAGATTTCACTTCGATAACCTCAGCTAAAATTCCTGCATTAGGCGTTGCTATAGAGAAACCCAAAGCACAAATTGGTACGTTTTTTTCTACTCCGTTTATAGTATACATTGCAATTTCTTTTACTCCTCGCACCCAATGGGGTACCATTACGGGCTGAAGCCAAACAGAGTCTAAACCAATTGTATTCATTAGTTTCTCTCCCCAAACGACAGCTTTAGCCGCTTCTGGTGAACCTGATAATCTGCCGCCAATGTTCTGAGTTAAATCTCTTAACCATTCATAGGATTTGCCATCTTTTAATACACTATTAAATAATTTTTTGATATTGGTAGAATCTATTATTTCTTGAGGGGAAAAATTCAGAGTTACTTTTTGTTTTGATTTGGTGTTGCACGAACTAACAAAAAAAGAGACAAAAAGTAAGAGGAGTATTTTTTTCATATTTGCAAAAATTAGTTTTTATAAAACTACAAAAATGAAATGAGAAAGTACTTTATTTATATTTGATTTTTT
>CAJXAS010000214.1 GCA_913050305.1 uncultured Polaribacter sp.
TTTTTATATTCCTTTTAAACTAAGGTTTAATATTTGTTTTTGGGGGATTAGGCAGTTCTTTAAAACCCATATTAAATAAGGTAAATCCGAAAATATCTGCATATTGTTGAATGGTTTTAGCAATTGGTGTTCCTGCACCATGGCCTGCATTGGTCTCTATTCTAATTAAAACAGGGCTTTCTCCTGCTTGTTTTGCTTGCAACTCGGCAGCAAATTTAAAACTATGTGCCGGTACAACTCTATCGTCATGATCTCCAGTAGTTATTAAAGTTGCAGGATAGTTTGTGCCTTTTTTTACATTGTGTACTGGTGAATATCCTTTTAAATAGTCAAACATTTCTTTGCTATCATTTGCGGTTCCGTAATCATATGCCCAACCTGCGCCTGCCGTAAATGTATGATATCGTAACATATCTAACACACCCACAGCCGGTAAAGCCACTTTCATTAATTCAGGTCTTTGCGTCATGGTTGCGCCCACTAAAAGCCCACCATTAGAACCACCACGAATGGCTAAATATTCTGATGAAGTGTATTTTTCTTGAATTAAATATTCTGCCGCTGCAATAAAATCATCAAAAACATTTTGCTTTTTTAATTGGGTACCTGCATCATGCCATTTCTTCCCAAACTCACCACCACCTCGTAAATTAGGCACGGCATAAATACCACCTTGCTCCATCCAAATGGCATTTGCAATGCTAAAACTAGGCGTTAAACTAATATTGAAACCACCATAGCCGTATAAAATAGTTGGATTCTTACCATCCAGTAAAACTCCTTTTTTATGTGTAATAATCATAGGAACTTGCGTGCCATCTTTTGAAGTATAAAAAACTTGCTTGCTAGTGTATTGTTCTGAATTAAAATCAATACCCGATTTTCTGTACAATGTATAATTTCCGTCTTTTGGCGAAAACTTGTAGATAGCACTTGGTGTATTGTAGTTTGTAAAAGAAAAGTACAGTTCGGTTGCTACTGTTTTTCCACCGAAACCAGAAGCCGTACCAATTCCCGGCAAAGCAACTTCTCTAATTAAATTTCCGCTAAAATCATATTGTAATACTTTAGATACTGCATTTACCATGTATTTTGCAAAGAAATAACCAGCACCTGTTGTTGGTTGTAATACGTTTTCTGTTTCAGGAATAAAGTCTATCCAATTTTCTGGAGTAGGGTTTGCTGCATCTACCGTTACAATCTTCTGGTTGGGTGCATTTAAATTTGTCTGTAGGTACAATGTACTACCTCTGTTATCTATAACACCAGTATCACTTTCTACCGTTGCTATAATTGGTTTTAAAACGCTATTTTTATCAGATAAATCTTTAACAAATAACCTATTACCTGAAGTAGAGGTAGCAGCAGAAACAATTAAATAGCGATGGTCTTCCGTTAAATAACCACTTACATATCTGTGTTTTTCCGAAGCTTTTTCTCCAAAAATAACCACATCTTCTTTTTGTAAAGTTCCCAGTTTGTGGTAGTATAATTTGTGTTGATCTGTTTTTGCAGACAATTCACTTCCTTTCGGTTTGTCATAACTAGAGTAATAAAAACCTTCGTTTTTGTACCAAGAAATTCCAGAGAATTTCACATCTACTAAAGTGTCTTCTTTGATGATTTTATTAACCGCATCTAACACAATTATTTTACGCCAATCAGAGCCTCCTTCAGAAATTGAATATGCTGCCGTTTTACCATCTTTAGAAAAACTTAAAGAGCCTAGAGACGTGGTTGCGTCTTTAGAAAAGGTATTCGGGTCTAAAAAAACTTCTTCGGCACCTTTTTCATCTTTTTTTCTATAAATAACAGATTGATTTTGCAAACCATTATTCTTAGAAAAATACGTATAATCTCCCTCTTTATAGGGTGTTCCTACTTTTTCGTAATTCCATAATTGGGTCAATCGATCTTTTAATTGTTTGCGATATGGAATTTTACTTAAATAATTGAAAGTCACCTTATTTTCTGCTTTTACCCAGTCTTCTGTTTCGGCACTTCTATCATCTTCTAACCATCTATAATTATCGGTAACGGCACTTCCAAAAAAGGAATCTGTAACTGGTATTTTAATAGTTTTTGGGTATTTCAAGTTTTTATTATTTTGTTGACTTCCTTCTTTGCAAGAAACAAAAATCGCGCTGATAAATAGCACTAGTGTTAGAAATTTAGTATTCATGAGAAGTAGCTTTTATTCTTATCAAAATTACTTGATCTCTGCGAAATAATAGCTGTTTTAACAA
>CAJXAS010000215.1 GCA_913050305.1 uncultured Polaribacter sp.
TGAAATTCTTTTCCAAAATAATTAAAAGCATCATGCGCTGTTACTAAAATTCTCTTTTCTAATGGTAAAGAATTTACCTCTTCAGTTATTACTATTTTTAAAGATGCTAATTTCTTTAAGTAGTTTGCTCCATTTGTTTTATATGTTTCTGAATTATCCGCGTCGAGCTCACAAAATTTATCTGTAATATATTGTGTTATAATTTCCCAATTGGTGATATCAAACCAAATATGTGGATCGTAGTTAGACGCAAAATATTCTGAACCAATCAACGTATTTTTGTCAATAGCATCAGAAACTGCAATGGTTTTTCTATTTTGTTGACGCATTTTCTCAAAGACATCCTCTAATTTCCCCTCTAAATGCAATCCGTTATACACAATAACATCTGCATTAAATAGTTTACTTACATCTCCTTCACTTGCTTTGTATAAATGCGGATCTACGCCTGCACCCATTAATCCTTGTACGTCTATTTTATTACCACCAAGATTTTTTACTAAATCAGTAATCATTGTCGTTGTAGTAACTACCTGTAATTTTCCGTTCTTTTTAGCCTCTTTTTTACAGGAAAAAATACTTATTAAAAACACTAGAATTATATATTTTTTCATTTTTATTTACTTCTTTATGTATAAATTATTTGCTATTTTCTTTGAAATTGAAAGTTTTTCTCCATCAATTTCTATGAATAAAGAATCATCAAAATCCTCTCTCTCTAGCACGGTTATTTTTTTTCCTAGCGTAATTTTCTTCTTATCTAAAAATCTTAAAAATTCTGAAGAAGAGTCATTTACGCCCACACATATTCCTTTTTCATTTTTACTTAATGTAGATAAAAGAATTTTATCAACTGTATTTACATTCCCGTCTTTATCCGGAATTGGATCTCCATGCGGATCATGGGTTGGGAAACCTAAGAGCGAATCCAATTGATTAATTAATTTTGGTGATTTTATGTGCTCTAATTGTTCTGCGACCTCATGCACCTCATCCCAAGAAAAATTTAATTTCTCCACTAAAAACACTTCCCATAACCTGTGTTTTCTCACAATATTTGCAGCAGTTTTTTTTCCGAGCTCTGTTAGCGTTACTCCTTGGTATTTTTTATAAATAACCACTTCTTTTTCAGATAACTTTTTAACCATATCCGTTACAGAAGAAGCTTTTGTTTCTAAACTTTTAGCGATAGCATTTGTACTTATTCCTTTGTTAGAATCTGATTCTAAATGATAAATTGCCTTTAAATAATTCTCTTCAGAAAGTGTAAACATTATAAGTATTTAGTCTTGCAAAGGTATACTTTTTATTTTTATTCGAATAATTTTTTAGACAAGTCTAAAAATAATGTTATCTTTGCCGAAAATTAAATTATTTTAAAATGAAAAATATAGTATTTATTTATTTATTATTGATGTCGACCTTTATGGTAGGACAAACTATTAGCGGAAAAATAACAACAGAAAATGGTGATGAAATTCCATATGCAAATGTGTATTTAAAGAAAACCAAAATAGGGACTTCTTCTAATGACAATGGTTTTTATAAATTAAAAAAGATATCAAAAGATAGCTATACACTTATCGTTAGTAGTATTGGTTTTAAAACAAAATCTATAAAAATTAATGTTACAAGTGATGAAAAAATCACTAGAAATGTTACTTTATTAGAGGATAATTCTTTAGATGAAATTGTGATTTCAGGAACTTTAAGACCTGTATCAAAATCGAATAGCCCAGTACCTATTGAAGTATACAGTGAAACTTTTTTCAAAAAAAATCCAACACCTTCTATTTTTGAGTCGCTACAAAATGTAAACGGCGTTCGTCCGCAATTAAATTGCAGTGTTTGTAATACAGGAGACATTCACATTAATGGTTTAGAAGGACCTTACACCTTTGTCTTAATTGATGGAATGCCACTTGTAAGTGGTCTTTCTACTGTTTATGGATTAACAGGAATTCCGCAAGCATTGATAGAAAGAGTAGAAATTGTAAAAGGCCCTGCATCTACTTTATATGGTTCTGAAGCTGTTGGTGGTATTATAAATGTTATCACTAAAAAAGCTGCAAATGCTCCCTTATTATCCACCGACATTATGGCTAGTTCTTGGGGAGAAGTGAATACAGATATTAGCATGAGCTACAAAG
>CAJXAS010000216.1 GCA_913050305.1 uncultured Polaribacter sp.
AAATGTAAATGTATCTATTTTCAATGACTTTTAAAACTCGGTTTTTTGTACTTTTGTACCTCAATAATTAGTCCAAAATCAATACAAAGAACACATGAGTGCTCCAAAAAGATATACAATTACCGCAGCATTGCCTTATACAAATGGTCCAATTCATATTGGCCACTTAGCAGGTGTGTATGTTCCTGCAGATATTTATGCGCGCTATTTGCGCTTAATTGGTAAAGATGTTGCCTATATTTCTGGTTCAGATGAGCATGGCGCTGCCATACCTATGAGAGCAAAAAAAGAAGGGGTATCTCCGCAAGTTATCATCGATAAGTATCATGGTATCATCAAAAAATCTTTTATAGATTTTGGAATTTCTTTTGACAATTACTCTAGAACCTCTTCTAAGATTCATCATGAAACTGCTTCGGATTTTTTTACAAAAATGTATAATGATGGAGAGTTTATTGAAGAAGTTTCTGCACAATTATATGATGCAGAAGCAAATCAGTTTTTAGCAGACAGGTTTGTTGTGGGTACTTGTCCTAAATGTGGTTTTGAAGAAAGCTATGGCGATCAATGTGAAAGCTGTGGTACTTCTCACAACGCAACAGATTTAATAAATCCTAAATCTGCAATTACAGGAAATATTCCTACCGTAAAAGAAACAAAACATTGGTTTTTACCTTTAGATAAACACGAAGATTTTTTACGTAAATGGATTTTAGAAGGTCATAAAAAAGATTGGAAACCAAATGTTTACGGACAAGTAAAATCTTGGGTAGAAGATGGTTTAAGACCTAGGGCGGTTACTAGAGATTTAGATTGGGGAATTCCTGTTCCCTTAGAGGGAGCCGATGGCAAAGTTTTATATGTATGGTTTGACGCACCTATTGGTTATATTTCATCCACCAAAGAATGGGCTGCAAGAGAAGGTAAAAACTGGGAGGATTATTGGAAAAAAGAAGATACTAAAATGGTTCATTTTATAGGGAAGGACAATATTGTTTTTCACTGTATTATTTTCCCTTCTATGCTAAAAGCACACGGAGATTATATTTTACCAGACAATGTACCTGCAAATGAATTCTTAAATCTAGAAGGGAATAAATTATCGACATCTAAAAATTGGGCTGTTTGGTTACACGAGTATTTAGAAGAGTTTCCAAACCAGCAAGATGTTTTGCGTTATACATTAACTGCAAATGCACCAGAAAGTAAAGACAACGATTTTACTTGGAAAGATTTCCAAGCAAAAAACAACAACGAACTGGTTGCCATTTTTGGAAACTTTATAAACAGAGTTGTAGTTTTAACTAACAAATATTATGACGGAATTGTGCCCGAACCTAATGACTTTTCTGAAATTGATGAAGATGTTTTAGCAGCTATCAAAGAATTTCCACTTACCATTGGAAAGTCTATTGAAAGGTATCGATTTAGAGAAGCTAGCCAAGAATTAATGAACTTAGCAAGACTAGGAAACAAGTATTTAGCAGATGAAGAACCTTGGAAGGTTATAAAATTAGATGAAGAGCGCGTACAAACAATCATGTATGTTGCACTTCAAATTTCTGCAGCATTAGCTGTAGTTTCTGAACCTTTTTTACCTTTTAGCGCTACAAAATTAAAAAATATTTTAAATATTGGTGCAAGCTTGTCTTGGGAAGATGTAACTGAAAATACAATTTTATTGCCAGCAACACACCAAATAAATAAAGCTGAATTATTGTTTTCTAAAATTGAAGACAAAGAAATTGAAGCACAAGTAGAAAAGTTAGCGGCTACTAAAATTGCGAATGAGCAAGAAAATAAAGTAACAGCGCCACAAAAAGAAACGATAGAATTCGAAGATTTTACAAAATTAGATATTAGGGTAGGAACTATTTTAGAGGCTGAAAAAGTTGCAAAAACTAAGAAGCTTTTAAAACTAAAAGTGGATGTAGGTATAGACACAAGAACTATTGTCTCTGGAATTGCAGAAAGTTTTTCACCAGAAGAAATTATTGGTTTGCAAGTATCTGTTTTGGTAAACTTAGCACCTAGAAAAATTAGAGGAGTAGAAAGCCAAGGAATGATTTTAATGACAGACACTCCTGATGGTAAACTGGCTTTTGTAACTCCCTCAAAAGAAGTTAAAAACGGACAAGCAGTTAGTTAA
>CAJXAS010000217.1 GCA_913050305.1 uncultured Polaribacter sp.
CTAGTTCTTGGGGAGAAGTGAATACAGATATTAGCATGAGCTACAAAGCATCAGACAAGATACAAGGTTTGTTAGGTGTTAATTATTTCAATTTTCAAAATAGAATTGATAATAATAGTGATAATTTTACCGATTTAACCCTACAAAATAGAATTTCAATATTTAATAAAGTGAATATCGAAAGAAAAAGTAATAAGGTTTTTACCATTGCGGGTCGTTATGTATACGAAGATCGTTGGGGAGGAGAAATGAATTGGGAAAAAGAATTTAGAGGAGGAAACCAAATTTATGGAGAAAGTATTTACACAAATAGATGGGAAACTTTTGGAACCTACGAATTGCCAACTACAGAGAATTTAAGTTTTCAATTTAGTGCAAACGGACATTATCAGGATTCTTATTATGGAGAAACTTCATATGATGCAGAACAATTAGTTGGTTTTGGACAATTAGTTTACAATAAACAATTAGGAAAAAAACACGATTTATTATTAGGTGCAGCATATCGTTATACTTTTTATGATGACAATACTTTTGCAACTTTAAATGAAAATGGTATTGAAAACAATCCATCAGTAATTCATTTACCAGGTGTTTTTGCCCAAGATGAAATAAGTTTAACCGATAGAAAAAAATTACTTTTAGGAGTTCGATGGGATCATAATAGTATGCACGGAAATATCTTTTCACCAAGGGTAAATTACAAATGGAATTCTAAAGATAAATCTAATATTATAAGGTTAAGCGCTGGAAACGGATTTAGGGTTGCCAATGTTTTTACAGAAGATCACGCGGCTTTAACGGGCGCAAGAACGGTAGAATTTGATGGCGATTTAGACCCAGAAACATCTTGGAATGGAAATATTAATTATGTAAAGAAAATAAATACTGAAAACTCTTTTATCACGATAGATGCGAGTGCTTTTTATACCCATTTCAACAATAGAATCTTACCTGATTACGAATCGGATCCTAATAAAATTATTTATGCTAATTTAGAGGGTTCTTCAGTTTCTCAAGGAATTTCTTTAAACGCTGATCTTCTTTTTACAAATGGCTTAGCAATTAACGCCGGAGCTACTTTAATGGAAGTTTCTGTAACAGAAAACAACATAAAAAGAAAACAATTACTAACTGAAAGTTTTAGCGGAGTTTGGTCTATCTCTTATAATTTTGGCAATGATTTTAGCATAGATTACACAGGAAATCTATACGGACCAATGCGTTTGCCTTTATTGGGTGAAAATGATCCAAGAGATGAATACTCGCCTTGGTTTAGCATTCAAAATATTCAACTAAGTAAAAAATTTAGCAACAGCTGGGAAGTTTATGGTGGTGTTAAAAACCTATTAAACTTTACGCCCGCAGCAAATAGCATTAATGGTGCAGACAACCCTTTTGATACTGACGTGGACACAGAAACAAACCCTGAAAGAGCTTTTGACCCCAGTTATGTATACACATCTAACCAAGGAATTAGAGCTTTTGCTGGATTGCGTTTCACACTTTTTTAATACATTGCTTAACTTATTATGCATTTTACAAAAAAACTTCTTTTTCTTTTTATTTTCTTTGGACATTTCACAATCTATGCCCAAGAAAGTAAGGGAAAAGAAGTTTTAAATATTTTTACTTTCGAAGAAGTTGAGAAATTGCACCAACAAACACCAAAACCGATACTTGTTTTTCTCTACTCAGATTGGTGTAAAATTTGCTTTGGAATGAAAAAAACTACTTTTAAAAATCAGGAAGTAATCAAACTCTTAAATAACAATTTCTATTTTGTAAAATTAAATGGTGAAGAGAAAAAAGATATTACTTTTTTAGGAAAAGTGTTTACATACAAACCCACAGGAGCAAACACAGGTATGCACGAATTAGCTACTCAACTAGGCACTGTAAAGAAAATAATCGCATACCCAACAACTATCATTTTGAATACAGCAGTTGAAATAGATGCCCAATTAGTTGGTTATTATAACTCTAAAAAATTAGTCCGCTTAATTCCTAAATATTTAGATTAATTCTGCCAAATTCTTGGATTTAAGTTTCTATCACCAAAACTATATACTAAGCCCATAGATGGATACAAGTGAGATCTTTGAGATTGAATAATATCTTTCGAATACTTGTAGAT
>CAJXAS010000218.1 GCA_913050305.1 uncultured Polaribacter sp.
TGTCATCATTAATCAACTTTGCAGCTCTTTCTAATAATCTTGAGTGTAAATAAAACACATCACCAGGGTACGCCTCACGTCCTGGAGGTCTTCTTAACAATAAAGAAATCTCACGGTATGCCACTGCTTGTTTTGATAAATCATCAAAAACAATTAAAGCAGGTCTACCTGTATCTCTGAAAAATTCTCCAATTGCTGCTCCAGCAAACGGTGCATACACTTGCATTGCTGCAGGATCTGATGCATTTGCTGCTACAATTGTTGTATACGCCATTGCACCTTTTTCTTCTAACATGTTTGCAATTGCTGCAACTGTAGAAGCTTTCTGACCGATAGCAACATATATACAATATACTGGCTCACCAGCATCAAAAAATTCTTTTTGATTTAAAATAGTATCTAAAGCAACGGTAGATTTACCTGTTTGTCTGTCTCCAATGATTAACTCACGTTGACCTCTTCCAACAGGAATCATTGCATCAATAGACTTAATACCTGTTTGTAATGGCTCTGTAACTGGTTCTCTATAAATAACACCTGGAGCTCTACGCTCTAAAGGCATTTCATACGTAGTTCCTTCAATTGGTCCTTTACCGTCAATAGGGTTCCCTAAAGTATCTACAACACGTCCTACAATTCCTTCACCCGTTTTTAAAGAAGCAATTCTTTCTGTACGTTTTACAGTAGAACCCTCTCTAATAGCGGTTGAAGCACCTAATAATACAACACCTACATTATCTTCTTCCAAGTTTAATACGATACCTTCTAATCCGTCTTCGAATTCTACTAGCTCACCGTATTGAACATTAGATAGACCGTAAACACGTGCGATACCATCACCTACTTGTAAAACAGTTCCTACTTCATTTAAAGTAGCTTTTGTTTCAAAATTTGTTAACTGTTGTTTTAAAATTGCTGATACTTCAGCTGGTTTAATGCTTGCCATCTTTTTAAAATTTGCTTTCGCTTTTCTACTTTCTACTTCCGGCTACTTATTGCCTGAAACAGATCGCTTATCGCTTTTTATATTTTTGGAATGTAATGACTGTTGTCAAATTCCTTTCTTAATTCGTTTAGATAATTAGAGATACTTGCATCGTATTGCACATCTCCAACGCGTAAAATAAAACCACCTAAAATAGTTGGGTTTATAACATTTTCTAAATTTGCCTTCTTACCTGTTAAAGCTACTACCTTGTCTAAAACTAATTGCTCTACTTCTGGAGTTAATGCAACTGCAGTAGTAACCTTTGCAACTTGCGTATGCTTTAAAAAATCATAAACAATTGCATATTTTGATGCAATAGATTTTAACATTGCAATTCTCTTGTTGTCTTGTAATAAATGAAACAGACCTAATGTTATGGTATTTACTTTGCCCTCAAACAATGCGTTCAACACATTCATTTTATCTACTGATTTAACAATAGGGCTATTTAACATTACTGCTAAGTCTTTATTCTCTGCAATAGTGTTAGATATAAATAACATATCATCATTTACTGCAGTTTCAGACTCCGTATCTTTTGCAAGATTTAAGATTGCTTTGGCGTAACGTAATGCTGCTCTTGCGTCTTTCATTTATACTTAGTTTAAAGTAACATCTTTTAAGATTCCTTCAACTAACTCTAGTTGATCTTTCTTATTAGATAATTCTTTTTTAATTACTGTTTCTGCAATACCAATAGACAATTCTGCAACGGTTTTTTTAATTTCAGCTAATGCAGCTTGCTTTTCTTGGTTAATAGAAGCTTGTGCTTTTTCTATTAAACTAGCAGTAACTTCTTTAGCATCTTCTTTTGCTGTTGCAATCATACTATCTGTAATATTTCTTGCGTCTTTCATCATCTCGTCTCTTTCTGCTCTTGCTTCTTTTATCAATCTTTCGTTATCGGATTGTAAGTTTTGCATTTCTTTACGAGCATTTTCTGCGGCAGCTAAAGCGTCTTCTATTCCAGATTCTCTTTCTTCCAAAGAATTTAAAATTGGTTTCCAAGCAAATTTAACCATTAAAGCAATTAAAGCCAACAATAAAATGGTTGACACTGCAAATAATCCCGGTGAAAAATCGTTTAATAAAGTTTCCATTCTATAAACTAATTTATTTTTTTATT
>CAJXAS010000219.1 GCA_913050305.1 uncultured Polaribacter sp.
CCAAAATAGGTCATCATAATAGAAGCAATTGCTATTATAGACCATAAGTTAAAGGTAAATCTACCTCGTAAACCAGGAATTAAACGCATGTGCAGTACAAAAGCATAAACCATAATAGAAATTAATGCCCATGTTTCTTTTGGATCCCAACCCCAATAACGTCCCCAACTTTCATTGGCCCACATACCACCTAAGAAGTTACCAATAGTTAGCATAATAAGACCTATTGTAACTGCCATCTCATTGATAATGGTAATTTCTTTGATGTTCAAATCCATTTTTTTCTTATTCTTTTCATTGGTAAATGCCATTAAAAAGAGCGCAAAAATTCCTAAAATCATACCTAATAAAAAAGGTCCGTAACTTGCTACAATAATAGAAACATGCACCAGAAGCCACCAAGAATTTAAAACAGGTTGTAAGTTTGCAATTTCTGGATCTAACCAATTTTGGTGTGCAAAAGCCAATATGATTGCTGTTAAGAACGTTGTTGCTGTTAGTGTAAGTGCAGATTTTCTTCCGAAGAATAAGCCAAAGAGCATGGTTGCCCAAGCAACATAGATAATAGACTCATATGCATTACTCCAAGGTGCGTTGCCACTAATATACCACCTTGACATCAACCCTAAGGTGTGAAATACAAACAACCCTATTACAATCGCAATTAGTACTTTTACAACCGTATTGATCCATTTTCTTGAATTGAAGATCTGCCAAATCACAAAAAGGATTAACAATAAACTTGCAAAACCGTAGTAAGTTGAAAGCTTTTGAAAAGGCTGTATTTTATTATATGAAATTTCTAAATCAATTTCTTTTTCTGTAGGCAATACTTCCGCTCCAAATTTTAGTTGAAACTTTTTAATTCCGTCTAAAATTTTATTTGCTTCGGTATAGTCATTTGTTTTTTTAGCTTTCTGTAAAAACTGGATATAAACAGGTAAAGATTGTCTCACAAAAACAGAATCTGTGCCTTTAAAGTTTGCTTCTGATGTTTCTGGTTGGGAAACCCAAGTGTTATTGTCATCTCCAGGAATTGGGTATATTTTTAATATCCCACCACCAATTGCACTGTATAATAAGCCAATTCTTCGGTCAATTTTTATGAGGTCTTTTTCAAATTTATTTTTTACCTTTTTCTTTTGTGCTTCAGCAACTTTCTCTTTAATTTTATAAATACCTATTGGAGTTATAAAATCTGATAAGGCAGCATATTCGTCTTTATCTGCAAGGCCAATAAGTCTTCTAATCTCATAATTACCTGTTTCTAAATAGATTACAGGAACTTCAAACCAAAGTCTAGGGTTTTCTATAATTGATAATAAAACCTGACTCGGCTCCATACCTTTAAAGTTTTCTGTTTTACTTACTTTTCTTACCAATTCAGAGGCAAAAGTGTGTGCAGGTTTCATTCTACCACCAGCATCTTGAATGACCAGCTTATTAAAGCTTTCTGCATGTTTTGCATCTACCATATTGGCAAGCAAAATAGAGTCTATTTGTTGAATTGTTATTTTTGTTGGTTGATGCGTGTTTTTATGTTGCGCAAAGGTGAAACTTGATAAAAGTAATGCCGCAACAATAGAGAGCGTTAGTTTTTTCTTTTTAATTTTAGTCAGACCTTTTTTCAAAACATCAAACCTAGTATTTTTTGCAAAAAGAATACAGATCATACCAATGTATAAAAGAGAGTATCCTAAATACGTAACAAAAGTGCCAAGAAAATCGTGATTTACAGAAAGATGTGTTTCTTCTTTACCGTCAGATAAATCATAGCTTGCTTGAAAAAACTTATAACCTCTGTGATCTAAAATATGGTTCATAAAAATTTTATAGTCAAAAGTTTCTTTTGGGTCTATAAGTGTAACCTCACTTGCATAGGCAGCGGCACTCTCAGATCCTGGATATTTATCTAGTTGAAAATCGTTTAATTTTATACTAAAAGGAGTTTTTAATGTTTTTGAACCATATAAAACTCTAAAATTTAAGCCACCAACAGACACTTCTTTAGAACCGTCAGAATTAAATTTCCCTCCTTTTAACTCTACACGTTCTGTTTTGTTATTGGCGGTAATATCTACTAAAATAACATCTTGTATTTTGTCATTTTTTGG
>CAJXAS010000220.1 GCA_913050305.1 uncultured Polaribacter sp.
AAATAAAATGGCAAAAGTTTCTGCTTGGTATGATAATGAATGGGGTTTTGCATCTAGAATGTGTGATTTGGCAAATTATTTCGGCAAGATTTAATGCGTCATGGCTAAAATAAATCATTTAGATGATAATCTTAACATAGAAGGAAAAAGGGTTTTATTAAGAGTTGACTTTAATGTTCCAACAAATAATGGATCAATAACTGAGACTTCTCGAATTAAAAAAGTTTTACCGACAATAAAATTTCTAATAAACAAAAAAGCAAAAATAATAATTATTTCGCATATAGGAAGACCTAAAGGCAAATTCGTTCCTGGATTAAGTTTAAAGCCAATAGCAAAAAAATTATCTCATTATCTTAATCAAAATGTAGTTTTTTTAAGTGAAACCATTGGATTGAAAGTAATTCAAAATTCAAAAAAAATTCCTAATGGAGAAATCTTGCTACTGGAAAATCTTAGATTTAATAAAGAAGAAGAACTAAATACACAATCCTTTGCTAAAGAACTTTCTAAAATAGGAGATATGTATATAAATGAGGCCTTTTCTTGCTCTCACCGAGCTCATACATCTGTTTGTGAAATAACAAAGCATATAGATTCGTTCGCAGGTAAACAGTTAGTTGAGGAAGTTAATACTATAAAAATGTTAGTTAGTGGCGCAAAAAAACCTGTCACTTGCATCATTGGAGGATCAAAAATTTCTACCAAAATAGGTATATTAATCAATCTTATAAAAAAAATGGAAACTATTGTCATTGTTGGTGCTATGGCAAATAACTTTATAAAACATAAAGGTTATAATATCGGAAAATCTATGGTTGAAGAAAATCAAGAAAATTTATTAGAAGATATTATAAAACAATGTAAGACAAATAACTGCGATCTTGTCTTGCCACAAGATGTGCTGGTGGCAAAAAATCATAACTCGAAAGGTCAATTGAAAAACTTAGATAAGATTGATGATACAGATTTAATTTTAGATATTGGTGAAAAAACTATACAAAATATTTTTAAAATAATAGATGAATCAAAAACAATTTTGTGGAACGGCCCTGCGGGTTATTTTGAAGTTAAAGAATTCTCAGCAGGAAGTAATAAAATTGCACAGAAAATATCTGAAAATACTAAAAACAAATTTCTTATATCAATTGCAGGTGGGGGCGATACAGTTTCAGCAATAAATAAATTTGGTTGTTCTGATGGATTTACATATATATCAACCGCAGGTGGAGCATTTTTAGAACTTCTTGAAGGAAAAGTTTTACCTGGTATAAAAGCTTTAGAAATAAATTAAAAGTATTCATGAGTGAAATAGAGAAAATTGCCAAACAAATTGTAGAAAAAGACAAAGGTATACTAGCAGCCGACGAAAGTACTGGAACTATGACAAAAAGATTATCCAGCGTGAATGTTGAATCAACTGCCCAAAATAGACTTAAATTTAGAGAAACTTTGTTTTCTTCAGAAGGTATGAAAAATTATATTGGTGGAGTGATACTTTATGATGAAACGATAAAACAAAAAACTTCTTCAGGAAAGACGATACCTGAATTAATTAAAAGTTCTGGTTCAGTTCCTGGAATCAAAGTAGATACTGGTGCAAAAAAACTAGCAGGTTCTACTGATGAAAAAGTTACTGAAGGGCTAGATGGTTTAAGAGAAAGATTAGCTGAATATTTTAAATTGGGAGCAAGATTTACAAAATGGAGAGCTGTATATAATATTTCTGAAAAATATCCTTCTGAATTAGCAATTAAATCTAATGCGCACGCATTAGCAAGATATGCTGCTTTGGTACAAGAAGCAAAAATGGTTCCCATTGTTGAACCAGAAGTATTAATGGATGGCGAACATAATATTAATAAGTGCTATGAAGTAACCGCTAAAGTTCTTAAAGAATGTTATAAAGAGTTAAATTTACACAATGTAAATCTTAAAGGAACAATATTAAAACCTAATATGATTTTACCTGGAAATAAATCAAAAGATAAAAGTAACACAGCAGAAATTGCTAAAATGACACTCAAATGTTTAAAAGAAAATGTACCTAGTGATGTTCCGGGAATAGCTTTTTTATCAGGCGG
>CAJXAS010000221.1 GCA_913050305.1 uncultured Polaribacter sp.
TTATTTTTTGTTTTTAAAGTAAAGTTTAGAATGTTATCAATATAATATAGATTATTTTTACCATCATAAAAATTTTAATATTGAGTAATAAAGCTAATTCTTTTTTCGACGGTGATTTTATGTCCAATAATCAGCAAATTTTTCTTCCAATCTTGGGAGAAAAAAAGGTGGAACTCTTTATAAAAAGAGAAGATTTAATTCACCCTTTTGTTTCAGGAAATAAGTTTAGAAAATTAAAATACAATCTGCATGAAGCAAAAAAATTAAAGAAAAAATCTTTACTTACTTTTGGAGGTGCATATTCTAATCATATTTTAGCTACTGCGGTTGCAGGAAAAATGAATGGGTTTAAAACTTTTGGTATTATCAGAGGGGAAGAATTAGGTAAAAATATTGCAGAAACATTAAAAAACAATGATACTTTACGAGAGGCACATGAGCACGGAATGAAGTTTCACTTTGTGACAAGAGAAATATATAGGCAAAAATCTTCATTTGGTTTTATTGAAAAAATGAAAAATAAATGGGGAGATTTCTACTTAATACCAGAAGGTGGAACAAACTTTCTAGCGGTTGATGGTTGTCAAGAAATTCTAACTAAAGAAGATTCTAAATTTAATTATATTTGTGCTGCAGTGGGCACAGGTGGTACTATTTCTGGGCTCATAAAATCTTTAAAGAAACACCAAAAAGTAATTGGTTTCCCAGCTTTAAAAGGTAATTTTTTATCTGAAGAAATAAAAAAATATATTTTCAAAAAACACAATTGGAGTTTGCAAAAGGACTATCATTTTGGTGGATATGCAAAGTTTGATGATGAGTTAATTAACTTTATTAATAATTTTAAAGAAGAAACAGGTATTTTATTAGATCCTGTTTATACAGGTAAAATGTTGTTTGGAATTTTAGATTTAATCAAAAAAGATACGTTTGAAGAAGGAACTAAAATTTTAGCAATTCATACCGGTGGTCTCCAAGGAATAAGAGGCTTTAATAAAGAATTACTTAAAAAAAACAAACAAACCATACATCTTTAATGAGGTTAAAAATTCTTTTTAGTATCCTGTTTTTGTTAGTATTATCTAATTGTGGTGCTAAGAAGCGTGTTGCTCAAAAAAAAGGCAGAGGTACTGAAATTAAGGAGGCAAAGCCAAAAAAATTACCATCTGTAAACGAAGTTAAAATTACAAGAAAACTTGCTAAAAAAAATCCGAGATTAAATAAAGAAACACTTGCTTATATTCGGAAATATGCGCCAATTGCAGTGTATGAAATGCATCAGTATAAAATTCCTGCAAGCATTACTTTGGCACAAGGAATTTTAGAATCGGGCAAAGGGAAAAGTGAATTAGCATTAAAATCTAAAAACCATTTTGGGATTAAATGCCATAGAAAATGGACTGGAGAGCGCGTTTACCACGATGATGATGAAAAAGGGGAATGTTTTAGAAAATATAAATTTGTAGCCACTTCATACAATGACCACTCCTTGTTTTTAAGCCAAAGAGGTAGGTATGCCTTCTTATTTGATTACAATATTAAAAACTATAAGAAGTGGGCATATGGTTTGCGAAAAGCAGGATATGCTACCGATAGAAAATATCCTTCGAAGCTTTTAAAAATTATTGAAGACTACCATCTTTATGAATTTGACAATATTAAAAAGAGTGCTTATAGTAAAATAGTTAAAGAGGTAAACCATCGTAAATCTAGGAAGAGATCAAAATTAAAAAGTAAACGTTACGAAGTAGAAAAAGGAGATACATTATACGCTATTTCTAGAAAATTTTCAATTTCTGTAGCAGATTTAAAAGCACTTAATAATTTGACGGACAACACACTCTATTTAGGTCAGAAGTTAATCGTACAAGAGTAAAAGATAACTATTGAATACTTCTTTAGTTTTTTATTTCAATAGAAAAATATGGCAATTATAAAACCAGTAAACGGAAAGCACCCGCAAATACCAGAAGATTGTTATGTTGCAGAAAATGCCACTATTGTGGGCGATGTTTCTTTAGG
>CAJXAS010000222.1 GCA_913050305.1 uncultured Polaribacter sp.
GTTTAATTTAGGACTCCAAACTGCAATGCAATACTTATCAGGGTGAATGGCCACAATACCGCCACCCACGCCGCTTTTTCCTGGCAAACCTACTCTAAAAGCAAACTCTCCAGATTCGTCATAAAAGCCACATGTAAGCATAATGGCATTAATTCTTTTTGCTTGGCTCATGCTTAGTATCTTATTTCCTTTAGAGGTGTTAAATTCATCGTTTGCTAAAAATATAAATATTTCAGATAATTCTTTACAACTCATTTCTAAAGAACAAATATGAAAGTAGAAATCGATTACTTCGGCTACATCATTATTAATGTTTCCAAAAGATTTTATAAAATTACAAATTGCAATATTTCTAAATCCAGAATCTTTTTCAGATTGTGTTACTTTTTCACTATAATTTAAATTAATATTATTAGAAATTTCTCTACAAAAATTTAAGAAATCATCTTTAGGGTTTTTTAAATGACTTAGTAAAATATCGCATACCACAATGGCACCTGAGTTTATAAATGGGTTTCTAGGTTTTCCTAAATCTGTTTCTAATTGTAAAAAAGAGTTAAACGGATTCCCAGAAGGTTCTACATCTACTCTATCCCACAATTTTTCTCCCTCTAGTTTGTAAGCCAATGTTAGAGATAACAACTTAGATATACTTTGTATTGAGAATTTTTTATTAAAATCACCAACTCCAAAAGAAGTGTTGTTTATGTTTGTAATGTTGATACCAAAGTTGTTGGCATCTACAAGTGCTAATTCGGGGATATAGTTGGCAAGGGTGCCAATATCTTCTACACTTTTAACTTCAGCATAAACATCTTCAATTATTTTTTTATAGTGTTCCATTACGTATCTTTAATATTATGGGGTACAAACGTATTCCAAAATTTCATAAGAAACAACATAAAAAAGAACTCAAAAAAAAAGAAACTACACTGCTGTAGTTCCTTTTTTTTGATTGCTGCGTCAGCAGAAATGATAAAATTTATGTTATACTAGTGCTACAAATAAACCTTCATCTGTTTTAGAAACTTTAGCTACCTCTTTTTTAGTTAATCCTTTAATGGTTTTATCCCATTTTTTATTAGATAAGCCAGACTGCATTTTCAAATCATTTAAATCTATTTTTCCTGCTTTTTCTACAAGATTTAAAACTGCTTTTTCCTCATCATTTAGTTCAATAGAAGGCGCTTTCTTTTCAGGCCTCATTTGTGGAAAGAACAATACTTCTTGTATCGATTGGTTGTTTGTTAAAAACATAATCAACCTATCCATACCAATTCCCATACCAGATGTTGGAGGCATACCATATTCTAGTGCACGCAAGAAATCTTCATCTATAAACTCAGTTGCTTCATCATCACCTTTTTGCGCTAGTTTTAATTGATGCTCAAAACGTTCACGTTGGTCAATGGGATCATTCAATTCAGAATATGCATTTGCAATTTCTTTACCACAAACCATCAACTCAAAACGTTCTGTCAATTCTGGGTTGTCTCTGTGCTCTTTACAAAGTGGCGACATTTCTTTCGGATAATCTGTAATAAAAGTTGGTTGAATGTAGTTTCCTTCACATTTTTCTCCAAAAATTTCATCAATTAACTTTCCTTTACCCATGGTTGCATTTACCTCGATATGCATCGATTTTGCCGCCTCTCTAATTTCATCTTCTGTTTTTCCAGTAATATCAAAACCAGTAAAATGTTTAATAGAATCTGCCATTGTAATTCTAGCATATGGTGCTTTGAAATCTATTTTATGTTCACCAAACGTAGCTTCAGAAGTTCCGTTTACAGCAATAGCACAATGTTCTAATAATTGCTCAGTAAAATCCATCATCCAATTGTAATCTTTGTAAGAAACATAGATCTCCATGGCTGTAAATTCTGGATTGTGTGTTCTATCCATTCCTTCATTTCTGAAGTTTTTCGAGAATTCATATACGCCATCAAAACCACCAACAATTAATCTTTTTAGATATAATTCATTCGCAATTCTCATATACAA
>CAJXAS010000223.1 GCA_913050305.1 uncultured Polaribacter sp.
AACCTCCAATAGGATCACAAGTTAAACCCAAATGATGTTCCATTGCAATTTCTGCTGCAACTAGAGATTGCGCTGGTGTACCTCCCAACAATTCTGTTAATGCTCCGGCTGCCATTGCAGAAGAGACACCTATCTCTGCTTGACAACCACCCATTGCTGCCGAAATTGTAGCGTTTTTCTTAAAAATACTACCAATTTCACCAGCAGTTAACAAGAATTTTTTAATATGTGCGAAATCTGATTCATGATTTTCTATCACTAAATAATACATTAAAACTGCCGGAATTACCCCTGCACTTCCATTAGTTGGCGCAGTTACAACTCTACCTAAAGAAGCATTTACCTCATTTACGGAAAGCGCAAAACAGCTTACCCATTTTAAGATTTCTCTAAATTTTACCTCTGTACTTCTTATGGCAGTTATCCATTCTTTAGGATTTGTATATGTAGTTTCTTTAATTAATTTTTGATGCGAAGAAAAAGCTCTGCGTTTCACATTTAATCCTCCAGGAAGTATGCCTTCTGTATGACAACCTATATACGTGCATTCTAACATTGTTTCCCAAATTCTATTCAACTCAAAATCTATCTCTTCTAACGAACGTAATTCTAATTCATTCTTTAAAACAATATCAGAAATTAATAAATTTTCTTTTTCACAATATTCTTCTAATTGAAATGCTCTATTAATAGGATACGGAAAGTTATTTTCAGTAATTTCTATTTCATCTTCGAGGAGATTATTCTCTTGTACAACAAAACCGCCTCCAATTGAATAATAGGTTGCTGTCCCTATTTCTTTACCCTTAGAAAAGCCTCTAAATTTAATACCATTGGCATGGAACGGCAAAAACTCCTGGTTAAAGACAATATTCTCTACTGAGAAATTAATTTCCCTTTCATCATTAAAATTAAGCTTATTAGTACTTTTTATTTTATTAGTAATCCTCTCAATATTAGATACAGGAATATATTCTGGATCAGCACCGCTTAAACCTAACAAAATTGCATAGTCCGTTGCATGTCCTTTTCCAGTGCGTGCCAAGGAACCAAATAAATCTATCCTAATTCCGTCTATTTCTGTAAAAATAGAGAGCTCTTTTAAAGAAAAAATCCATTTTTGGGCAGCCTTCCAAGGCCCAAGTGTGTGGGAACTAGAAGGACCTACACCAATCTTAAACATATCAAAAACACTAATAAATTGTGACATTCGTAAATATTTTAACAATAGATGGCGTAAATGTAAAAAATACCCCACAATTAACTGTGTTTTTTTGTATAATTCAATGAATAAATTATTTTAAAACTCCATCTATTTTATAAAATCTATTTATTTTTTCAAATACATGTCTACTTACAATTATCTAATTAGACATAATTTATGTCAACATGTCACGTATTTAATTCCTAAATAAAATAAAACTGACATTTATATTGAAAAAAGTGGTTGGCACACAGTTTGACTAATAGAGATTGTAAAGTTGAATTTATAAAATATTAAAATAAATATTATGAGTAAAATAATTGGAATAGATTTAGGGACAACAAATTCTTGTGTTTCTGTAATGGAAGGTAATGAGCCAGTTGTAATTCCTAATTCAGAAGGAAAAAGAACTACGCCATCAATTGTAGCCTTTGTTGAAGGAGGAGAACGTAAAATTGGTGATCCAGCAAAAAGACAAGCGGTTACAAACCCAACAAAAACAGTTTATTCTATTAAACGTTTTATGGGTAACAAATTTTCTGATTCTTCAAAAGAAGCAGGAAGAGTTCCTTATAAAGTAGTAAAAGGAGATAATGATACACCTAGAGTAGATATTGATGGTCGTTTATATACACCACAAGAAATTTCTGCAATGGTATTGCAGAAAATGAAAAAAACTGCTGAAGACTATTTAGGAACTGAAGTTACAGAAGCAGTAATTACTGTACCGGCATATTTTAACGATGCACAACGTCAAGCAACTAAAGAAGCTGGTGAAATTGCAGGTCTACAAGTAA
>CAJXAS010000224.1 GCA_913050305.1 uncultured Polaribacter sp.
CATTTTTAAATTATTAGGAAGTTTTGAAAATTACCCGGGAGCATCTTCAGAAAACGATATTCCGTTTTATAGAAAGAATTGTCTCGATCTTAACTTATTATTGAAACTAGATTTAAAAGGATATTCTTCTTTTTATTTTTTTTGAGGGAATACTTATTCTTTTAAGACTTCGTTGATGCTTTTTAGGATGATATTACATCCTTTTTCAAGATCTTGGTCACTTATGTTAAGCGGAGGTGAAACTCTCATTGCACGACCCTCAAACAATAAAAAGAAAAGAATCAATCCATTTTTTAAACATTGGTAAATAATTTGTGCGGCAATATCTGGAGTTTCAACAATAACAGCCAACATTAAACCTTTTCCTCTAATTTCTTTGATAGCATTATGTACCAAATGTTTTCTAATGATTTGCTCTTTACGGATGCTTTCTGCCAATAAATTCTGATTTAAAATTTCTGTAACCGTCGCGTTTCCTGCCGCCGCAATAACTGGGTGTCCTGCAAAAGTAGAAATATGACCCAATTTAGGATTGTCTTTTAATAGGCCCATCATTCCAAACGAAGAAATAAAAGCACCAATTGGCATTCCGCCACCTAATCCTTTACCTGTAATGATAATGTCTGGAATTACATTGTAGTTTTCAAACCCCCAGAAAGTACCAGTTCTTCCAATTCCTGTTTGTATTTCATCTAGAATTAATAATGCGCAAACTTCATCACACTTCTTTTTTACTTTAGTTAAAAAATCGTTTTGAGGTTCTATAAAACCAGCACCTCCTTGAATGGTTTCTAAAATAACCGCTGCAGTTTTATGTGTAATCTTTTCTAAATCTACTTCATTATTAAATTCGATAAATTTTGTACCTGGAACCAAAGGTCTAAATGCTTGATTTTGTCTTTCTACTCCAGAAACACTCATAGCGCCCATGGTGTTTCCATGGTATGAATTTTTAGCAGCAATAATTTCTGACCTGCTAGTAACTCTTTTAGCTAATTTTAAAGCGCCTTCCGTAGCTTCTGTTCCGGAGTTGGTAATATAAACTGAGTTTAAATTTTCAGGAGAATTTTCTGCTAGTATCTTACAAAGTGCCACTTGTGGTTTTTGAATAAACTCACCATATACCATTACATGAGAATATGCATCTAACTGATTTTTAATAGCGGTTGTAACCTTAGAATTATTATGACCTAAACTATTTGCAGAAACACCAGCAACAAAATCTAAATGAGCTTTGCCATCTGTATCATAAATATAACTTCCTTTTGCATGAGAGATTTCTATTGCTAATGGGTGAGGAGAAGTTTGTGCTTGGTATTTAAAAAAATCCTTTTTCATTTAATCTTTGTTATAGGAAGTCGCTGTCCTGTTTTTTTTAAGATTATTTATTTTAGGGTCGTTTATTAACAAAGGTTTTAAAATCTCTTTGTCACTTTTTTGAGGAGGCTTTTTATTATTGTCTTTTCTAAAAATAGATTCCTTTGTTTTTGGTTGTTCATTTTCTCTCCAAACGAACCCTTTTAAGATTCTATCTTCTTCGGGGAAAAGCGAAGGTGGATACGTTTTACCTTCCGATGTCTTTAAATATTTTATGGTTGTAATCTGTCCTTTTTTAAGTGTGAACTCAATATTACTGGAAATTTCTTTTGTAATCGTTTCTATACTATCTGTTTCTTCATTTCTATTGTAGTATACAGATTCTGCATTTCCTTTTACTAAAAGGTTGTTTAGTTTGTTTTTTAAAAATTTACCAAACATATTTCTTCCTTTTATTTGATTAAAATCATTGATAGATAAAGAATCTTTAGAAACGATAAACGCATTGTTTAGGACCTTTAAAGAATCTAATTTTTCTGTTGCTACGTCTGACAATAAATGGATAGTGTCTCCGGTAATTTGATTGCCATCAGACCATAAAACGGGATTCCTAAACATTTTAGTAATTCCGCTTGCTTGGTCTGTATGAATCGAATCGCATTTACCTTGTAAATCTGATTTAAA